>JACQDG010000159.1 GCA_016201185.1 Acidobacteriota bacterium
CAGCCACTTACAGGTCGATGGTCAGGACCGCCCAGGCGGGTTGGTCCTGAAACCACAACGTATAGGGGTTACCTGAGTCAAGTGGATACCCCATATAACGAGATTCTGGCTAAATGCCATTGCGGCCGACATCTGAAGTTTCCGCTGACTGAAACAGAGGAACAGCTTGACGCGCTGCTCGCAGCTCATCACAAAGCGAATCAGGGTCAAGTCAGGGTCTAGCTAGCAGAAGCCGGGCGCTTCGCGAACGAGTTTCGCGCAGACGGTGGATTTCCACATATCCCATGGCCGTCTAACGCAACGGGAAATTGGCGATGGCCAATGGTCGGGCCGGATCGCACCTGCTGGTCAGGCCGGGTTCAGGCAATCGCAGATAATTGCAGGTTCGGGAACTTTCGCGCCGCCATCGTAGGTAGACTGGTAGGGAGCTATACTCGGGCCGATCATTGAAAGAACATGGCCGAGCTGTATCGAAAAATGGGTCGCGCCGAGGAGGCCGAACCACTGGCGGCGCGGGCCGCCCGCATTCGCGCAGTCAAGCGATGAAAGCGAATGGCGTCAGACTGAACCAACAGCAGATCCCTCGCTGCGCTCGGGATGACAGCTCCGCTCGGGTGTCAACCCCCAGCCTCAATTGTAAAGTTAGTAGCGAGGCACTACATTGGCCCGAGATCGGCTCTATTACGTCTACCTGCTGGCTAGTCGTTCCCGTGTCTTGTACACGGGGATAACCAATAATCTGGAGCGCCGATGGCGCGAGCACAGGCTGGGTGTGAGAGAGGGTTTCACCAAGAGGTACCGAATCCACCGGCTTGTGTTTTTCGAGTGCTTCCACGACGTTCGAGACGCCATCGCTCGGGAAAAGCAGATCAAAGCCTGGCGCCGCGAGAAGAAAGTGGCGCTGATCGAGGCTCAAAACCCAACGTGGGAGGACCTGGCGGCGGCATGGGAAGCAACAGCAGATCCCTCGCTTCGCTCGGGATGACACGCTCCGCTCGGGATGATTTTTAAGGAACATTCCGGCGCTGGGCAACGTAGCTAGAGTGGTAGGGAGCTATGCCTGCGCCGATCATTGAAACCGAGGGGCTGGCCAAGCATTTCCCGCGCTTCTGGTCGCGGCGGGTGGTGCGGGCGGTGGACGGCATTTCGCTGGCCGTCCAGCCGGGGGTCGCTTTCGGGCTGCTGGGCCCGAACGGGTCGGGGAAAACGACCTTCGTAAAGCTGCTGCTGGCCTCGGTTCACCCCACGGCGGGGTGGGCGCGGCTCTTCGGACGAGACTGCTGGGAGCCGGAGGCCCGCCGCTCGGTCGGCTACCTGCCGGAAAATCACCGTTTCCCCACTTACAACACCGGATTCCAGATGCTGGAGTTTTACGCCGCGCTTTCCGGCATGCCGCAGATGGAGCGACACCGCCGCGCCAAAGAGTTGCTGGAGCTGGTGGGCCTAGCCGAATGGCACGATGTCCGAATCGGCAAATATTCGAAGGGCATGTTGCAGCGGCTGGGGCTGGCCCAGGCGATGATGCACCGGCCGGCGCTGCTGATCCTGGACGAGCCGAGCGATGGAGTGGACCCGGTGGGCCGGCGGCATATCCGTGACATCCTGGGGGCGCTGCGCCGCGAAGGCACGACGATTTTTCTCAACTCCCATTTGTTGTCGGAGGTGGAGTTGTTTTGCGATGAGGTGGCCATCATCAGCCGCGGGCGGGTGGCGCTGAGCGGGCCGCTGGCCGACATGACGGCCGGCAGCGGCTACCGGCTGCGGGCGGAAGGCGTGAGCGAAGCGGCGCGAGAGCGGCTGCGCGAGAAGGCCACTACCGTCGCTGCCAATAACGGCTTTATCGATTTTCAGTTTGCCGACCGCGAATCCGCCAACCAGGCCATCGATCTGTTGCGCGAGGCGGGCTCGCAAATCGAGTCGGTGGCGCGGGTCCGGTCGACGCTCGAGGATGTTTTCGTGAAGACGGTGGAGCAAGCGGGGGAGAAGCCGTGAGCAGCGCTGTTCAAATGTACGCGCTGGTGCGGGATACGTTCCGCGAGTCGCTGGCCCGCAAGATTTTCTGGGGGTTCCTTGGTTGCTCGACGGCCCTGATCCTGTTCTTCCTGCTGGCGCTCAACATCGACCTCGTCGAGGGGGCCATGGCCGCTGTGACCCTGTTTGGCAAAGAGGTGGATGGCGGGCAACTGGTGAATGTCCAGCTCATTGTCCACAAGATCCTGGGGGTAGTGGCGGCGTTCCTGTTCACCGCCGGGCTGTTTCTGGCAGTGTTCGCCTCGGCGGGACTGATCCCGACGGTTTTCGAGCCGGGGCGGATCGAGCTGCTGCTGTCGAAGCCTGTCTCTCGGCCGCGGCTTTTGCTGGGCCGGTATTTCGGCACGCTGGCCGTGATCGCCTGTAACATGTTCTACCTGGTGCTAGGGGTTTGGGCGGTGCTGGGCGTCAAGACGCATATCTGGAACCTGAATTTCCTGCTGGCGGCAGTGCTGGCGGTGTTTGCCTTTGCCGTGCTGCTGACGGTGGTGCTGCTGGTGGCGGTGCTTTCGTCGAGCGGCGTGCTGGCCACCATGGTGGCGTACTTCTTCCTGATTATGAGCGTTCCCCTGGCACAGCACGCGCAGCTCGCACCGCTTTTCCGGCGGCCATGGGCCAGGGAAGTGGTGAAGTGGCTGTATTACGTGTTCCCGAAGATCTACGATTTGGGGAACATGGCACGGCTGGCGATGGAGGGTAAGGGCTTTCAAACCTGGATGCCGGTGTGGAGTTCCGGCGTCTTTGCAATGGTGATGCTGACGGCCGGGTTGTGGTTCTTTGCCCGGAAGGATTATTAAGGAGTCGGATATGCGTAAGAAGCTAACGTTGGGTGTGGTGCTGGCGGCTGCGGCTCTGGGAGTGGGCGTGTACTTGTGGCATTCCGGGTACAAGGCCAGCGCCCAGGTGGTGGAACTGGATCGCTCTATCGTGGCGCTGCTGCCGGCCAATGCCACCACGCTCGTGGGAGTCAACGTGGAACGGCTCAAAGGCACGCCCATTTATCGCTACGTGGAGGACGAGAGCCGGAAGAAGGACGGGCAGAGTCACTTCGACGAGTTTTCGGCGATGACCGGCCTGGATCCCCGCCGCGACGTGGACCGGCTGCTGATCGCTGCCTGGGGCAATGGCGCGGCCAGGTCAGGGACCGGCCAAACCCAGTTTGTGGGCGTCGCCCGGGGGCGCTTCCAGGCGGCCAACCTGACTCAGCTCATCAAGGAAAAGAAGGGGACGGTCGAAAACTACCGCGGCTTTGAGATCTTCAGCCCGGAAGAGAAGGCCGCGGCCATTCCCAACGTCCAGGGGAACCAGCGGCACGAGCAGGGCGCCTTCACGTTTCTGGATGACAAGACCGCCCTGGCCGGCAGCCTCGAGGCGGTGAAGGCGGCCATCGACAGGAAAGTCGGCGGCGGTCCCACTCTGCTGGACAATACAGCGCTGCTGAGCCGGGCGCAGACCATCAGCGCCACTAACCAGGTGTGGGCTGTTTCCCAGAAGCCTGGCGACGTAATGGCCCAAGCGCTGCCCAAGGAGGGCCCGGCGGAAAGCTCCAACTTCGCCCGCGTCTTCAGCTCCATGCAAAATTCCACCTTTGCCCTGGATTTCATGAACGGCCTGGAGCTGCACGCCGGCGGCGTCTGCCAGTCGCCGCAGGACGCCAAAACCCTGGCCGATGCGGCCCGCGGGATGGTGGCCTTCGGGCGGCTCTCCGCTTCACAGAAAGACCCGGAGATGATGACCCTTTTCGACGGCATTCAGATCGAAGAACGCGGGGCCGAGCTGGGCGTGACGGTGCGGATCGATCTGGCGAGCTTCGAGAAGTTGCTCGAAAAGAGCCGGTCGAAGGAGAGCCGCAGCGCCAGTTTGAACTAGGGATACCGCAAATGAAACCACAGATGAACACAGATGAACGCAGATAAGACAGTCTCCATAAAATGTTTACATGATCGGATGCACCTCGACCGCTTGCGGAGGTGGCACGCGGCTCTGCCTTTGAGCGATGATTAGAAGTCTTGGGCTGAAAACTCAGAGGAGGTCACAATGGTGACGAAACGTTTCGTGTTGTTTGTGGTGGCCGCGGCGGTTGTGGCTGCGGGTGCGGCGCAAGCGGCGGAGGCGCCGACCGGATTCCGAGCGGAGTTTCTGCGGCAACTAGATGATGTCGGGAAGAAGCTGGTGGATCTTGCCAACGCGGTCCCGGCGGAGAAATACTCCTGGCGGCCCGCGGAAGGGGTGCGTTCGGTGAGCGAGGTGTTTGTGCATGTGGCCGCGGGAAACTACGGCATTATGCGGGCCACGGGCATGCAGCCGCCGGCGGGCCTGGACATGCGGAGCCTGGAGAAAACGGTCACCGAGAAGGCAAAGGTGGTGGAGTTTGTAAAGGAGTCGTTCGACAGGACCCGCCAGTTTGTGCAGAACATGCCTGACGGGGACCTGGAGAAGCAGGTGAAGTTTTTCGGCGGCCGGGAAACCCCGATCCGCAACGTTCTCTTCTTCCTGGCCCAGCACGAGCACGAGCACCTGGGCCAGTCGATCGCCTACGCGCGGATGAACGGCGTGGTGCCGCCGTGGAGCCGGAAGGGCGGGGAGTAGACAGCAGGCAGTAGACGGTAGGCACTAAGCAGTAGGTAGCAGGCAGAGACACGACGGCGGCGACAGCGGCGGCGTGCGATTGGAGATGCTCCGAGCCGACTATCCGAGGAAGCTCCCTCGGATAGCCGGGGTGCGCGGACCTTAC
>JACQDG010000177.1 GCA_016201185.1 Acidobacteriota bacterium
CACCTATCATGCGCTGGTTGTCGCGGGCCTGCATGTGGGCGCACTGGCCTGGTTCTTTCTTCTGTTGCTTCGGATCGTGCGGATTCCGGCGGGATGGGGGTGGCTCGCGACCCTGGTTTTCCTGGCGGGCTTTGTTCTGTTGTGCGGCTCGCGGCTGCCCACCGTCCGCGCCACCTGCCTGGTGGGGGCTTACATGCTCTGCCGGCTCCTATATCGCCAGCGCCGCGCCCTGAACATCATCGCCGCTACGGCGCTCGGCATGTTGGTGGTGGATCCCGGCGACCTCTTTGACGTAAGCTTCCAGCTCTCCTTTCTTTCAGTGGCCGTCATCGCCGCCGTGGCCGTTCCGATCATCGAGCAGACGCTGGAGCCCTATCGCTTGGCCCTGGTCGATTTGCCGAACCGGGACCGGGACATGCATCTTCCGCCCAAGGTCGCCCAGACCCGGATCGAGTGGCGGATGGCCGCCGGCCGATTGCCTTTTGCGCCGCGGGTTTCGATGGCGATCGTGTGTGGGGCAATTCGCCCTTTGGTTGCAGCGGGTGAATTGATCATCGTTTCGGCGTCGGTGCAGCTCGGCCTGGCGCTGCCCATGGCGGTCTATTTTCACCGCATCTCGTGGAGCGGGCTTTCGGCAAATCTGTTGGTAGTACCGCTGATCGGCCTGATTGTGCCCTTGGGGTTCGTGGCCATTTTGACCGGCTGGGGGATGCTGGGCAAGGCGGTTTCGGCGCTGGTAACGGCGATGATCGCCGTGGCCGAATGGCATGCGCGATTAAGCTGGCTCGAAGCCCGCGTCCCCTTGCCGCCGGTCTGGCTCGGCATCGCTTTCGCCGGCGCGCTGGCGTTTTTTGCCTGGTCCTTCGGAAAGCGGCGGATCTTCCAGGCCGCTGCTGTGTGGGTTCTGTTCGCCTCCGTTGCCGGGCTCGTCCTCCATCCTTTTGCCCCGCGTCTAGAGCCGGGAAAGCTCGAGATCACCGCGCTGGACGTCGGCCAGGGAGAGGCTTTGTTTCTGGCGCTTCCCCAGGGCCAGGCGATGCTGGTGGACGGGGGCGGCCTGGCCACGTTCGGCAACGTCACCACCCGCCTGCCCGACATCGGCGAGGAAGTAGTCTCTCCCTACCTGTGGTCCCGCTCCGTTCGTTCCCTGGACGTGGTGGCTGTTTCCCACGCTCATTACGACCACGTTGGAGGCCTGCCGGCAGTGCTTGAAAATTTTCGCGTGCGGGAATTGTGGATCGGCAACAATCCCTCGACGCCCGACTACGAACGGGTGCTCGAGACCGCGAGGCGCCGCGGCACGCAGGTAGTCCGGCTGACCCGGGGCGACGCGCGCTCGGTAGGCGGCGTGACCTTGGCCGACGACGGCCTTCTGCCTCACGCTGACGTCCTCAAAGTGCCGCACCATGGCAGCAAGACTTCCTCCAACGACTTCTTCCTCGCTCAAACTACTCCCTGGTTTGCCCTGATCTCGGCCGGCTACGACAACCCTTACGGCCATCCCCATCCCGACGTGCTTTCCCGCCTGTCCGAGCGCCGGGCTTACGTCCTGCGCACGGACCGCGACGGCCAGGTGACCGTCTCCACCGACGGCCACCGGCTGTTTCTCGAGACATACGAATGGAACCGCCGATGAACGCCGATGCACGCCGATTAGACGAAATAACTAAGAAGGTGATTGGTTGCTCCTACGCCGTTGCTAACACTTTAGGGAGCGGCTTTCTTGAAAAGGTGTACGAGAATGCACTGACTTATGAACTGAGAAAGGCTGGACTGACAGTGGATCAGCAAAAGGCGATCGAGGTCTGTTATGAAGAGATCGTCGTAGGAGACTACGTGGCTGACTTGGTGGTGGAAGACTCGGTGCTCGTGGAGCTAAAGGTGGCGAAGCAGTTGGATCAAGTTCATCTTGCGCAGTGCATGAATTACCTGGCAGCAACAGGTCTCAAAGTTTGCCTCCTCATCAATTTCGGCACGCGCAAAGTGCAAGTGAAGCGAGTCGTCAGAGGCTTTTGAAATCGGCGTGCATCGGCGGCTACAATTCCGTTTCCGCTTCGGCTTCCTCGGCCGCCGCCGGGCCGGCCTGCTCCCCTTCGCGGATGACCTGCTGGGCGCGCTCCGCCTCGGAGGCCACGACTTTCACCTCAACGGTCCCCACCGGAAGCTCCGTCACATTCTCCCGCACCAGCACGGACTTGATGCCGCTCGACTCGAGCAGCGCGTGCACCGACTGCGCCTCCATTTCCGCCGAAATACCGGCGCTCGCAAACACAGGTACCAGCGGTCCTTCCTGTTCTTTTTCGCCCATGGTTCGCCTCCGGGAACTTGGAACCGCTTCCCTCTCCGATTATAATTCGCTGTAGACCATGCCATACGCCACCCCGGAAGAAATCGCCGAAGAAGGGCGCAGGGTACGCCGCCTGCAACTGATGATGGCCCTGGCGATGAACGTGATCAGCCAGAGCCACAGCATGACGGTGGAAGAGGCCAGCGAGTTGGTCGCTTCGGCCCGCCGGGCGGCGCTAAATCTGTTTCCGGGCAAGGAACTGGCTTACGACCTGATCTACCGTCCCCGCTTCCAGCGCCTGATGACCGAGAAGTACCGCCTGCACTGAGTTCGGGCGAGGGTGGGTCCTTCCGCCTATCCGGCTCGCGAGGAAGCTTCCGAACGCCGCGCGCTGCGCTCGGCCCGCACCGGCATCCGGAGGAATTGCGGCAGGAAATGGAAGGGCGGCCGGGGACCGCTGACCTCGACAGCCTGCGGCTCGAGCCGCTGCCGGTATTCCTCCGCTGACCGGCGCTCGATCAAGTGTGCCATCTCCAGGATCGAACCTCCGGCCGGGTTCTCCTGCACTTCAAACCAGGAATCGAGCGGCCGGCAAGTTTCGTTGATCTCAGCGACCCGCGCGTTGGCGCTGTCCTCGCTTTTAAGGCGCACGCGCACGCTCATCTCGGCTTTGCCTTCCAGCCGGTCAAGTGCATGCAGCAGTTCCGGACGGCGGTCGGCCAGCAGCCGGGCCACGGTCGTCTCGCTGCGGAAACTCGAGCCGAACCGCAAAGGCAGCACGGTGGCCCGCTTCGAAGCAGCCGTCAGGACGGCGTTATACTCCAGCATCAATTCCGGAGTGGACCGCGTCCCCGGCGGGACTCGCCTGGTCGCCGCTACCAGGTCCTGCTCCCGCACGAAATCCACGCCGGCCGCGCTCAAAGTGCGGAAGGAAAGCCGCTCGACTTCCGGATCCGAGCGGGCAATGAAGTAGCAGTAGAGCATGGGGGCGCCCAGGGAAACTCAGTTATCTTAGTCGCCGGCGGGCCAATGTGCAAGCCCTATTGACTCCCCCTTTTTTCAGGAATAAAGTACTAGCAGAAGTGCGGCCGCGAGGGCGGCTGCGGACATCGTTGGCAGAGGGAGGTACGCGGCGATGTTTGAAGTTATCGAAAGACACAAGTACACCACCGAAGAAAAAAAGGTGATTCTCTTGGAGTACCTGGCGGCGGTGGCGCTTTGCGGCATCGTGGGCGTGGTGCTATGGATGATCTTCTCCGCCGGTGGATGAGCCCGGCCCTTCGGCGGCGCCCGCCGGAAACTGCGCGCGGACCAGGGCCAGGGCCTCGGCGGAGCTCGTAATGCGTCCTTCGAGTTGAGCCTCCTCCACTGTCTCCAGCATTTTCTGAAAGAGCGGCCCGGGCTGGTAGCCGGCGGCGATCAGGTCATCCCCCGTGAGCAGCCGCGCCGGGCGGATCTCTTCCTCTGGCAGGCTGCGCCAGGCGCGCAGGACCACCTCGTAGTTCTCCAGGTTGCGGTGGCTCGAAAGGCAATCCAGCCGGTGTAATTCCAGGTGTTCCTCAAAGGCCTCCAGCCGCAGGAAACGCTTCAGCGTGCTCGGCCGCATGCGGTCCGCATCCTTGAAGCGCAGATGGTTTGCTACCAGCGCCACGATCTGATCGATCTGCCGGCGGGAAAAACGCAGCCGGGTGCAGATTTCCTCCGCCATTTTCGCTCCCACCTCGACGTGGCCGTCGAAACGGATTCGCTCCGCAACGCGAAACGTCGGCGGCTTGCCCACGTCGTGCAGTAGCACGCCCAGGGCCAGGGTCGGCGAGGGCTCACGCAGCATCTCCAGCATGAGCAGGGTGTGGATCCACACGTCTCCCTCGGGATGAAACTCCGGCGGCTGCGGCACGCCTTTCATGGCGCATATCTCGGGCAGCAGCCGGGCCAGTAGACCCGCCTCATCGAGCAGCTCCATCCCCCGTCGCGCCCCGCCTTCCGTCAGGATGCGGACCAGTTCTTCCCGCACCCGCTCCGTGGCCACGCCATCGATGGCCGCGCGTTGCTGCTGGATGGCGGCGAGCGTGGCCGGCTCGATTGCAAAGCCGAACCGGGCCGCAAAACGGATGGCCCGCAGCATCCGCAGCCTGTCTTCGGCGAAGCGCTCGGCCGGATCGCCGATGGCCCGCACCAGCCTGGCTTCGAGATCCGCCCGGCCGCCCACAAGATCGAGCACTTGGCCGCTAGCCGGATCGAGCAGCAAGCCGTTGATGGTGAAGTCGCGGCGGCGAACAGCCTGCTCGGCGCTGGAAGTGAAGGTCACGCCGCTCGGGCGGCGGCCGTCCAGGTAGGCATGATCCGAGCGAAAGGTGGCAATTTCCACCTGGACGCCTTCCCGGCGAACCAGCATGACGCCGAACTGCGCCCCCACCGCCAGAGCGTCCGAAAACAGTTCCCGAACCCGGCCCGGCGGGGCGTCCGTCACTACATCGAAATCCTTAGGCTCCCGGCCGAGAAGCATGTCGCGGACGCAGCCCCCGGCCAGATACGCCGCCTGCCCGGCGCGGTGCAGGGTTTTCGTAATGTCGATAGCCAGTTCGTGCGCGGTCATCGGGGTACGCCGTTCAGTCCGCCTCCTGCTTGCGGCCAGGCCCGCGTCTCTTGCCGGGCAGTCCGGCGGGGTTTTCGTGGACCCGCTCCTTCCAGCCGTACTCGAGGCCCCCGGCCAGCTCTACGCTGCGCTCCCCGAAGCGGTCTCGCAGCCGGTCAGCGACGGCCAGGGCGCGGCGCCACTTGTCTTTTCGGGCCCCGTCCAGCAGGTCCAACTGGCCCTCCTCGCGGCTCAGGTGGGAAACCTTCACTCCCAGCAGCCGCACCGCCCGGCCCGGCCGGCGGTTCTGGTGGAACAGTTCGCGCACCGCCTCGAAGATGGCATTATCGAGTTGCGTGCTCTCGGCCAGCGTCCGGGCCCGCGTGATGGTGGAGAAGTCGCTGTAACGCAGCTTCAATTCGACCGTGCGGCCGTGGAGGCCCGATTCCCGCATTCGCCGCCCAACCATCTGGGACAGCCGCGCCAGGGTGGCTTCCATCAAGGCGACGTCCGTATTGTCCTTACTATAGGTAGTTTCGTGGCTGATGGATTTGGCGTCTTCCTCCGCTCCCACCGGCGCGTCGAACCACCCGCCCGCATCCAGACCCCGGGCCTTGCCGGCCAGCGCCAGGCCCCACA
>JACQDG010000178.1 GCA_016201185.1 Acidobacteriota bacterium
ATGCGCCAGATACGGCCCTTGTCCCGGTCGCGGCCCGGATGCGTGAGCGGAACCTCGTAGTGGCCGATGATGCGGTTGTAGAAGTCGGCGACGTAGATCGAGCCGTCCGGCGCGAGCTTCAGGTCGACGGGACGGAACCAGCGGTCGTCGCTCTTGAGGAAGTCGGGCTGCTCGATGGCCTTATAACTGGACCCGTGCTTCTCGAGCTTGTCGTGGTCGATGCGCCCCGTAACCGGGTTGCCGACGAGGACGGTATCGCGATACTTCTCGGGGAACTGGGTCGCGGCGTAGTAGATGATCCCGCCGATGGCCGTCACCGCCGCCGACAGGTGCAGCCACTGCATGAAGGTATCGAGCCAGTCCATGGCCCCTATAGTAACATCGGTATAATTAGGTTCTTCTCGGGTACCCCCATGATCCACGAAATCCTCCCCGTAGGGCCCCTCCAGTGCAACTGCTCGATCCTGGGCGATGAGACGACCCGCGAGGGGATGATCATCGACCCCGGCGACGAAATCGACCGTATCCAAAGTATCATCCAGCGCTACGGGCTCCATATTACTGCGATCGTGGTGACCCACGCCCACATCGACCACATCGGCGGGGCGCAGAAGCTGCACCGGCTCACCGGGGCCCCGGTCTACATGAACCAGCTCGATCTCCCGCTGGCGGGAATGCTCGACATGCAGGCCGGCTGGCTGGGCGTCGAGACGCCGGAAGCTCCGACTATCGACCTCCCGGTGAAGGACGGCGACGTGATCCGCCTCGCGGAGCGGACCTTCCAGGTGCTCGATACGCCCGGCCACACGCCGGGAAGCATCTGTCTTCTGCTGCCCTCGGAAAACAAGCTGCTCGCCGGCGACACCTTGTTTCGCGACAGCATCGGCCGGACCGATCTGCCCGGAGGAAACGGCCGGCAAATCCTCGTCTCGATCCGCGACAAGCTGCTGTCGCTGCCCGACGATCTGGTGGTCGTGCCCGGCCACGGGGAGCTGACCACCATCGGCCGGGAGCGGGAATACAATTATTTTTTGCAGGGGCTTTAGCGACCGAGGAATGTGGCGAAAATTTCGGTAATTTGCGGCCGTAATTGTGCTACACTTCCGCTCAAATCATGGCTGAACCCCTGGATTTCGCGCAGGTTTTGGCTGAAGAATACAAGTACTTGCGCCCGGAGCTGGACCTGACCGGCAAGTCGCTCGAGCAAATCTACGAGGAAATCCACAAACTTCCGCGGCCAACGGCGGCCCTGTGCCTCTCCGGGGGCGGCATTCGCAGCGCCACCTTCGGCCTTGGGGTGTTGCAGGGGCTGGCAAAATGCGGGCTGCTCGAGAAATTCGACTACCTGTCCACCGTCTCCGGCGGCGGCTATATCGGCGGCTGGCTCAGCGCTTGGCTGAAGCATGCCGGCCCGAATACGGCCTTCGCCGGGCTAAAGCAGGAGCGCCCGCCGGACGCGCTCGCGCCGGAGGCGGAGCCTATCCGCAACCTGCGCGCCTACAGCAATTATCTCAGCCCGCGGATGGGCCTGTTTAGCGCCGATGTCTGGACCATCGCAGGCACCTACCTGCGGAACCTTCTCCTGAACCTGCTCATCCTGGTTCCCATGCTGCTGGGAGTGCTGATGATTCCCAGGATTGCGGTTTGGGTAGTCCGGGTTGCTGAAAGCGAGGCTCGAGGTTACCCGTGGGCTTGGCCTCTATTGGCCCTGGCGGGCTACTTTGGCTTTGTTCTCGCCACGCGTTATGCGGCCTCCGACCTGCCCGGCGATGTCTCTTGCAGCGAAGAGCGGTGCCGATCTCAAAGCGACTTTGTCAAATACTACCTGACCCCGCTTCTGGCCGCGGCCCTGTTGCTGACGGCCTCCTGGGCCCTCCTGGCCCCTTCGGTCTCCCCATCGCCCAGCAGCGGAGTATGCCTGATTTCTGCGTTGTTTTTTGCCGGCGCCAACTGCTTGGGATGGCTCTGGGGCGCACGGAAGCGGCTCTCCTGGGCCATTCCGACCACGCTCGCGACTGGTTTTGCGGGCGGCTACGCGGCCACCTACGCCTTGACCAGTTGGTGGCCGCAGCCCTCGAGTGAAGATGCAGCCGTGGCTTATGTGATCCTGGCCGCGCCCGCCCTGCTGGGGATGATGCTCTTGTTCGGGGTACTTTTTGTCGGGGTGGCCAGCTACAAGGACAAGTGGCTGAAGGATCAGGACCGTGAGTGGTGGGCGCGGTCCGGTGCCTGGGTCCTGATCGCGGCTGTGGCATGGCTCTTTGGCTCAGTCATCGTTCTCTACGGTCCGGAAGCGCTACTGAGGGTCCCCCAAGTAGCGAAAGGCGCCATTGCTGCTGCTGGCGGGCTGTCCGGCATTGCCGCGGCTTTGATCGGCTACAGCGCCAGGACGGCAGCCAGAGACGGGCAAGGCGGCAAATCGCGGGCATCGGCGATTGCGTCCCAGGCGGCAGGCAAGCTCCTGGCCCCGCTGTTCGTTGCCTGGCTTCTGGCCATGCTCTCGCTGGCGACCACCTATGCGCTGCAAGCGGAAATTCGATGGTCCGGCACAGCCGACGACCTGGTGAGCTTTCATAGGACGACTCTGACTGAGCTCCCTGAACTGATCTGGGGAGTGGTTCTCGCGGCGGCGGCCCTCCCCATCCTCGGGTGGTTACTCGGCGTCTTGTTCAGCGTGAACCGCTTCTCCATGAGCGGCTTCTACCGCAACCGCCTCATCCGCGCCTACCTGGGAGCGTCTCGCGGAAGGAAGGCCCGCCACCCTCACCCGTTTACGGGCTTTGACCCTGCCGCCAACTTAAAGCTGCAAGAGCTGGGGCTGCGGCCCCTGCACATTATCAACATCACGCTGAATCTCTGCGGGGGGAAGGAACTGGCCTGGCAGAATCGCAAGGCCGTGTCTTTTACCGCCTCGCCGCTGCACGTGGGCAGCTCCTACCCGGTGATCGGATACCAGAAACCGGAAGACTACACGACGGGCGGACTTACCTTGGGCATGGCCATGACGGTTTCCGGGGCCGCCGTCAGCCCCAATATGGGCTATCACTCCTCCCCCGCCCTCACCTTCCTGATGGCGCTGTTCGATGTGCGGCTGGGCGCCTGGCTGCCAAACCCGGGAGACCCGGGCAAGGATGTCTGGAAACTGGACGGCCCGAGCGACCCGCTGGTCTTGCTCGAGGAGACCCTCGGCATGACCGACGAAAAGCACTCGTGGGTTTACCTTTCCGATGGCGGACACTTTGAAAACCTGGGGCTCTACGAAATGCTGAGACGGCGGGTGAAATTCATTGTTCTCAGCGACGCCAGCGAGGATCACGCTTACACTTTCCCGGACCTAGCCAACGCGTTACAGAAAATTCGCGTGGACCTGGGCGTCCGAATCGAGCCCGTCAAGGAGCCGCAGATCTGGCACAAGAGCACGCCGGGCACGAAGCGCTGCGCCGTCTACCGGATTCACTATGAAGACGTGGAGCCCGATCCGCAAAAGAAGGACCGGGCTGGCTGGCTGCTTTACCTCAAGCCCGGGATCTCCGGGAACGAGCCCCGCGACATCTTGAAGTACTCGAACGAGCACACGGACTTCCCGCACGACACGACCGCGGACCAGTGGTTCGACGAGGCGCAGTTTGAGTGCTACCGGGCGCTCGGCCTGCTGTCGGTTGAGGAGATCTGCCATACGCCAGGTGTCGACGCCACGAGCTTCCCGCTCTTCTTCCCTTCCGTGGTTGCGAGCTACCTCAAGTAGGGCAGCATCTGCTTGAACTCCGGCCGGTCGCTCGAGCCGAGCAGCTCGTAAATGGCCATCTCAGTTGAGGAGATCACCGCCCCGGCCGCGCGCAGCCGCTCGAGGCCTACTTCCATGTTGGCGGCGGTGCGGGAACTGGTGGCGTCGCCGGCCACGTGGACCTGGTACCCGGCGGCGAGCGCCCCCAGCACCGTCTGCGCCACACAGATGTGCGCCTCGATGCCAGCGACCAGCAAGGTGTGGCGAGAGAGAGGGTTGGAGGCTATTTTTCGCCGATTTCGACAAGCGGCCTAAATTTCCAGCGCCGGGCAGCGCAGAGACTTGTTAAGCCACAACTTTTCGTACCTAGCGGGTTTTATTTTTGTACCGCTTCAGCATCGCTTCCCACTGGCTCTTTCCGTCCAAGGAGCTAAACGGCTCTAGGCTTGCCATTGTCGCGTGTAACAGCGGCGCAAAAGCCTCCGTTTCGGCCTCTATCCCGTCTAGCTTCCTGACTTTCTCCTGGTTTCCGGCATCGCTATAAATGCTCCGAAGGGTGATTACCCGGACTGCGATTAGCTCCGTCAGAGTCCAAGCTTCGACAGCCAATCTGTTGGCGCAGAAGCCGGGGATACGCACTCGACTCAGGTGGGCTGCCAAGCGTTTCTCCCAGCCCGGTCCCGTTTCTACGGGCTCTGCTGCTTCCAGAAATTCACCGATAGGTGGAAATTCCTGAATGATTTCAAGAAGACGGCGAACACAACGGTCAAGTGATGCTTCATCCGTTGCGGGGTTATACATGTCTGATCCTTTCTCGGGCAACCAGGGTTAACCTTCCGGCAGCAACCACTCAGGAAGGTCCGGGTGTCGCCTGAAGAAGACAGTCGGATCGAGCGGGCGTATGGCGCTGTAGTACTCTCGGTCGGCCTTCTCAAGCGCACGGCGGATTCTTAGTCCATCCCACATGCTCCACTTTTTTGCGGAAATCTCAGCCGCTAGTTGAAGCATTCGAGCCAGTGCTTCCCGCCCCTGTTCATCTGACCCGACTTCCGTTGGCAAGAAATCGGCAGCTAGTCCGCGCAGGTAGGCGGCAAGCGACGCACGCTGATCCCCGGTCGCCGTGACCGCTGCCCAAAGCGCAGCGACATGGGCGGCTTCGTCCCTCTTGAGCAGCCAGGTCCACGCGGCGGCACGAAAATAGTCGTTCAGGCGGCTCGCGTGTTGCTTCATCTGGCGAAGAACAGGAATCCGCCCGAACTGGCCTTTTGGATGATGTTGTGCTTGATTAACGGTGGTCGTTTTATCAGGCACACGCATCGCCCGGTTCTTGAAATCATAGCCGCAATCGCACCACATCGCAGATGGAGGATTTTCTAATCCGCAATTCGGGCACTGCATAGTCCTGGGTTCCTTTCTCCGAGTCCAGTTTGAAATTCAAAACAGCTTCGCATGGTAGACGACGGCGATTGCAACGACTAGTGGCTCGTTTCACTGAAAACCTTAGCACGCAGGCGGCGACTCGTGTCCCAGTAGCGCCACTGGAAGGGCCGCGCCGTCTTGCCATAAGCACGAATATATCTCCGGATCTTGCGGGCCAAGTCCGGCACTGATTTAAAGACGCCCCGAGCCAGGACATCTCG
>JACQDG010000032.1 GCA_016201185.1 Acidobacteriota bacterium
ACCGTCATGGCCTTTCAGGAAGAGTTGCAGGATTTTGTCCGGCTCGCAGAGGGCAGGGAAGCCGGCGGCGTTGCGCTGGCAGACGGTTTTGCCGGCTTCCGGGCTGTAGAGATTGCCAACGCCGTTTACGAAAGCACCGCTACCGGGCTACCCGTTCGACTGGCCGAGACCTTCTGAAGCCAAGAGACACTGCGGAGAATGCCTTCGGCAGCCCTTTAGGATTGCCGCGCGGGGGCCAGGGTGCGGCGCCGAAGCCAGAAATACGAGCCGAACATGATGGCGGCGTAGAACAGGTCCCCGACCACGCTGTTGCGGAAGAACGGCAGGGCGGCCACATAGCAAGCCGCGAGACCGCTCCAGGTCATCGGGTACATCGTGCCGCGGACCCAGACCCCGAAGTTGCTGATCAAGAAGAAGGTCACCGAGCCGGCAAGCGACGCCGCCCCCACGCGCACCGGCGTCAGCCTCTTCCGCAGCGTCCAGCCGATCAGGCCGATGATAACGAATCCAACCCAGGTGAACGGGCTGAACCAGCCGTAGCGACCCTGGTAGACAAAGTGGATCACCGCGTAGTCGCTAATCAGCAATGCGGCCAGCGGCACAAGCAGGGAGTCGCGCTTGCTTTGAAACGTGCTCCCGGCAAGCAAAAACATGGCCGCCACCGGCGTGATGTTCCAAGGATGAGGCAGGACGCGTAGAAGAATCGCGGCCAGCACATACAAATAAGGCATGGAGCCTCCTTACAGAAACTTATGATAGCAGAATGACTGGAGGGAAGAGCTACTTCCCGCCGAGAATCTCTCCGATGGGTTTGTTCTGCGAGATCTCCTTGTACGCGCCTTCCACCTGGGCAGGGTAAAAATCACCGACCCAATTCTTCACGTTGTCTGGCAACCGGACGGTGGCGACCTGCTTGTCGCCCTCCTTTTTCACCAGGTCTTCCAGCCTCTGGCCTTTCTTAACGGCGGCTCTCACTGCCTTGTCCAGCTCGATGAAGAATTGCTCCTGGCCAGTCAGAAGCTCTGGACCGCCGGGGCCGCCGTGGGCCGGCAGGATGCGCGTTGCCTTGAGTCTCTCGGCCGCGCGGACCACCCTGGGCCAATTGCCGATGTTGCCGTCGCCGACGAAGTTGTAAGGGCCGTTCACCACCGCGTCGCCCGTGCACAGAATCTGCTCCTTGGGCAGGAAGACGAAACCATCGCCGCGCGTATGGGCCCAGCCGAAGAAGTAAAACTCCACACGTCGCGAGCCGTCGCTGATCACGTAAGGGCTCTTGTCGAAGGTTTGCTTGGGAGGCTCGACCGTGGACTGGTTCAGCTCCGCCACGTCCTTGCGCTCCTTGGCGGCTTGCTGCCAGCGCCCCGGCTCGTACCGCTTCATCTCCTCGGCCACGCCCTTGTAAGCCAAAGTGGTCGCCCCGGCCGCAGTAAAGATCGAGTTGCCGTAGGAGTGATCGCCGTGGTGGTGGGTGTCGAAGACGTACTTGATGGGCTTGGAGGAGACTTTCTTCACGTCAGCCAGGGTCGCCCGGGCGCCGCTGGGAAAATTGGCGTCGATGAGGATCAGGTAGTCCTTCATGTCGATGAGGATGTTGTTGCAGTGGCCCAGGTTTTTAAGGTCGCCTTCGCGAAACCAGATGCCCGGCAGGATTTCCTTGATCGTTTCCGGCTGGGCGTCAGTGCGGCTGGCGAAAAAAGCCACCGAACCCAGCGCGGCGAAGACGGCCAACAGCCACGAGCGGGAGAACCTCATAAAGCTCCTCCTGGTGAGCACCTAGTGTACAACACTCGAGCCCGTGCTACAGTCACAAGCCGTGAGCAGGCCTTCGAAATTCTCCCGTCGCGGATTCTTGGGGGCAGCGCTGGTAGGGTTGGCGCCGAAAGGCGAGCGCCCCATTGCGGGCGCCTTTGTCAACGAGTCCCATTTGCAGGGCCATCGGCTGCGGGATCGGGCAAAATTCGCCACGCCTTCTCAGACGGTGAGGATTCCGCTGGTCATCGTGGGTGGAGGAGTGGCCGGCCTCTCCGCGGCCTGGCGGCTCGAAAAGCGCGGGTTCCGCGATTTTATCCTGCTCGAAATGGAGGGGCAGGCCGGCGGCAACTCCCGTTGGGGCGAGAACGAGATTACCGCCTATCCCTGGGCCGCCCATTACGTGCCGGCGCCTGGTAAGAAATCCGCCCTGGTTCGGGAGTTGTTTCAGGAACTGGGTGTTCTGAACGACGGCCGCTGGGAGGAGCGTTACCTTTGCTTTTCGCCGCAGGAGCGGCTGTACTTGCACGGCCGCTGGCAGGAAGGCCTGGAGCCCACTCTTGCCGTCACGGCTCGCGACCGCGAGCAATACCGCCGCTTTGAGGAGCGGGTCGAGCAATTTCGGGCCACCGGGCAGTTCACCATCCCCGTCGATTTGGGCGCCCGGCCGTCGCCGCTCGACCGGCTGTCCATGGCCGAGTGGCTGAGCCAGGAGGGCTTCGATTCTTCTTACTTGAACTGGTACATCAACTACGCCTGCCGCGATGATTACGGCGCGCTCGCCGCCGACACCTCGGCCTGGGCGGGCGTTCACTACTTTGCCGCCCGCGAAAGGGAAGAAAAGGGCCCGCTCACCTGGGCGGAAGGCAACGGCTGGATCGTGAAGAAGCTGCTGGCCAAGCTCCAGCGCTTTGTCCGAACCGGATCGATGGTCCACCAGATTGCGGAGGAGGGCAGCCGGCTGCGGGTCCGCACCGAAAGCGTGGAGTACAACACGGAGGTTGTGATATTTTCCGCCCCGACATTTCTGGCGCAGTATATTCTGAATGGCGCACTATTGGAGAAGATCGGCCCCGTCCCCAAATTCCAATACTCGCCCTGGCTAACGGCCAACCTGACCCTGGAAAGGCTGCCGCGGGAGCAGGGCAGCGAGCCGGCCTGGGACAACGTGATCTACGATTCGCCGGCGCTTGGCTACGTGGTGGCCACGCACCAGAGCCTCCGCTCCCGCGTGGAACGTTCCGTCTGGACCTTTTACTGGGCGCTGGCTCAAGGCGCCCCGGCCGGCAATCGCCGCCTGCTCCTCGAAAAAGACTGGAATTATTGGAAGGAAGCTATCCTGAGCGACCTGGCGCGGGCCCACCCGGACCTTCGGTCCTGTGTTTCGCGGATCGACATTATGCGCCTGGGCCACGCCATGGTGCGCCCGACGGTCGGCCTCCTTTTCTCGGGAGAGAGACAGCGGCTGGCGGCCGGCTTCGGAAGGGTGCTCTTCGCCAATTCCGACTTGAGCGGCCTCTCCATTTTTGAGGAAGCTCAGTACCGTGGTGTTCGGGCGGCTGAGCGGGCGCTAAGAATGCTCGGCGGGCGCCATGATTCTTCAAGCCGCTGATTTGTCCAAATGCCCCAACAATTCATGTGGGAACGCGTTGTTAATTTCTATGACTTCGCAGCGAGTGGCGCAGCTTCCAATGGGTTTAGGATGTGGAAAAGCGATAGCCGATTCCTTGCTCGGTGAGAATAAAGCGGGGATGGGGCAGGTCGGGTTCGATTTTCCTGCGCAGGTGGCCGACGTGCACGCGCAGGGTTTGGGTGTCGTCTCCATACTCCGGCGCCCAGACCTTTTGCAGGATCGTCTTGCAACTGACGACGCAATCTGCGTTCTGGACGAGGTAGGCCAGAATGTCGAACTCGGTGCGGGTGAGGTGAATTTCAGCCTTTCCGCGGAGGATCCGGCGGCGGGCCAGGTCGATTTTCAGGTCTCCTCGCAAAACGACGGGCTCGGGCCTAGTGACGGCGGCCGCGGCCCGGCGGAGCAGGGCGCGGATGCGAGCCAGTAATTCGCCAGCGGCGAAGGGTTTGGTAATGTAATCGTCGGCCCCCAGGTCCAGCGCGGCGATCTTGCCGGCCTCGTCCCCCAGAGCGGAAAGAATCAAAATTGGCGCTGCCAGCCATAGGCGAAGCTGCTGGCAGACCTCCAAACCGTTTAGCCTGGGCAGCAAACGTTCCAGGATGACCAGGTCGGGTGTGTGATCCACGGCCACGTCCAACGCATCGTCCCCGTTGGCGGCCAGGAGAACTTCAAATTTATGCCGAGTGAGGACCGTCTTCAAATAGTTGCGGACGGGCTCTTCGTTATCCGCTACCAGGATTCGGGCGGGCTTTGTCGGCGCGGGCATGCAGGATTTCAACTCCTTTCCGGCTGCGAAACAGGTCCCGGCGATGGTATTAACCCTAATATACTACTACCTCTGAGTACACCCATAAGTAATAATACCAGCCTGCCACGAATGTGTCAATTACTTTAAATGGGATTTGTTTTGAAGCAATTTCGGGCGTGATTGGGGGCGATATGGCATACCGGGACAGTTTCGCCCGGGTGGGCGCAGGCTGTTGTGGCGCATGGATTTATGGGCGGGTTACTTTATGACGACCTGGAGGGCGGTAGGGGGTTGCTGGGCGGCCAATCCGTGATTGTGCAAGCTGCAAGGGGCGAACTGGGCTTGCTAGACTGGGGTCATTACGACGCGCCCGTAGCTCAGCTGGATAGAGCGGCAGACTTCGAATCTGTAGGTCGGGGGTTCGACTCCCTCCGGGCGCGCCACGCTTCCGCACGGCACTTAATAGCCGCCGTCCCCGGCGCTCAGTTCGAGTTGGAGTAGTTCAGCCGGTTCAGGCCCGCCAGCGCCGCCACCTTGTAGCATTCCGCCAGCGTCGGGTAGTTGAAAACGGTATTCACGAAGAAATCAATGGTCCCTTCAAAGGCCAGCACCGCCTGGCCGATGTGGCTCAACTCGGTGGCGCCCTCGCCGATGATATGGACGCCGAGCAGCCGCCGCTTCTCGCGGTGGGACAGCAGCTTCAGCGTGGGAACTGTAGGAATATAGCACACCGTAATTCCCCGAGGCGCTAGCCGCCAGCGGGTGGTGGCAGGAACATGTGGTCAGGCTGCCAGCGGTCGGGGTCCCAGCGGCAGCTGTCGGCAAATTCCAGCCCGAGGCGAAAATCCCGCTCGCGGCGACGGCTATAGCGGACCTCGGCCTGGAACCGGATACCAGGGGCCACCAGCTCGATTACGGAACCGGCCTCGAGGGGGGTTTCGACCGCGACGGCGGCGCCTTCCCGGCTTACGTCCTCGAGCAGGGCCGAAACGGCATGAATCCCTCCCCGCCCATCGCTGTGCCGGATTTCGACCAAATGTGAGCACAGGTAGCGCGGACTGCGGCGTCGCTCAATGAAAGATGCAGGCACAACGCACCAAGCGGGGAAGTCGTGGAACGCCGGGCAGGATCAGCTCTCTTCGCCCACGGCGGTGGAGATCTGCACCAGCGGCTCGGGCTCCGGCGCCGGCGTGAAGCCCTCCAGGATCTGCGGGCCGCGCCAGAAGTCAATGGTAGCAACCTGCTGCACGCAGGAAACAGTGCAGTAGGGAGCGCAGGGCTTCTTGGTGTAGTACTCGCGCCGCATGTCCTCCGGAGTGTATTTCTCCAGCGGCACGCCGGGATAGCCCCGCTGCTGCGAGCAGTAGTGGACCAGGCCGTTCTCGCAGATGTACAGGTAGCGGCCACCGGAGCGGCAGCGCCAGTTGTTGGGCCGGCCGTGGGCGATGTTCTCCTGGAAATGGTTCACCCGGGCGTAGCTCCGCTTGCCCAGGGCCTTAATGGTGCGGTATATCCGCTGCTCCACCTCGCCCAAGGGCCGCATCTGTCCCCAGTTATCATGAATAATGCCTACAGTGCTGGTCAGGCCCAGCTCTAACGCCCGGCGAGCAACTACCAAGGCGTCTTCCGGGTTGCGGATGCCGCCGCCGATCACGGAATTGATATTCACGTGAAAGTAGGCGTGCTCGGCCAGCAACTGCAGCTTCTTGTCGAGGACTTTCAGGCTCTTCTTGGAGACGTCATCGGGAACCAGGTTGTCAATGCTGATCTGCAAGTGCTCCAGCCCGGCCCGGTTCAGCCGGTGGATGCGCTCGACGGTGAGCAGGTAGCCGTTGGTGATCATCCCGGCGATCATTCCGTGGCGGCGGATGCGGCGGATAATTGTATCAAGCTCGGGATGCATCAGCGGCTCGCCCCCGCTAATGGTGATGACCGTCGTGCTGAACGAGGCCAGCCGGTCAATGCGCCGGAACATTTCCTCCAGCGGCACCGGCGCCGAAAAGTCGTCGTATTCGTTACAGTACCGGCAGGCCAAGTTGCAACGGCGGATGGGGATGATGTGGGCTAGGATGGGATGCCGGGTCGAGAGCAGCCCCTTAAAAATCATGCGCCACTCGCGGTACTGGCGGTGTGCGGACAGGGCTCGGCGCCGGAGCTTGGAAAGTGTCATTAGGCCCAGAAAACGAAGAATATATTAAAACATAGCCGCCGGCCAGGGACAAGATTTTGCAGCCACTTGTAGCCGGGAGGGCTTTAGCGGCAGGCCCTTGGGGGTGAGTGGGGAGGCCATTCCGCCGTGGTAAAGTAGTGCCGGTATGCTCACGAGAAGGGGTTTTCTGGCTGCCACGGCGGCGGCTGCCTCTGGCCGGCTCCGCGCCGAGGGAACAGACCGGCACAAGTTTGCCGAAGCGGCCCTGGCCTTGGCCAGGAAGGCCGGAGCGGCCTATGCCGACATCCGCATCAACCGCTACCGTAACCAGAACATTTCTGCGCGGGAGCGGCAGGTGCAAAACATTGAGTCCAACACCAGCTACGGCTATGGCGTGCGCGTGCTGAAGAAGGGGAGCTGGGGCTTCGCCGCTTCACCCGATTTCCGGGAGAAGACGCTCGGCGAGGTGGTCGCCCAAGCCGTCGAAATCGCCGAGGCCAACTCCGCCCTGCAGTCCCAGCCGGTCAAGCTGGCCCCCGAGAAACCCTACAAGGACCACTGGAGGTCGGATTACAAGGTCGATCCATTCCTTGTCCCCATGGAAACCAAAGTAGAGCTGCTGCTGAAGATCAACGAGACGGCGCTAAAGGTGAAGGGGGCGCGGTTCGTTTCGAGCTCGATGTTCTTCGCCGGAGAGGACAAATTTTTCGCCTCGAGTGAGGGCGCGGAGATCCAGCAGGATATCGTTCGCTCCTTTTGCACATTCGG
>JACQDG010000193.1 GCA_016201185.1 Acidobacteriota bacterium
CAGCGGCTCGTCGATGAAGTCCGGAATGCCGGCAAAGTCGATGATCGAATCCAGCCGCTCGCGCACCTGGACGCGGTTGTAGCCGAGCAGGGCGGCGTTCAGATGAATGTTTTCGCGGCCCGTCAGGTCGGGGTGGAAGCCGGAGCCGAGCTCGAGCAGGGCAGCCACGCGGCCCCGTTGCGTCACCCTGCCTTCCGTGGGCGCAGTCACGCCGACGGCGACGCTGAGAAGCGTGCTCTTGCCAGCGCCGTTGGGCCCGATAATGCCCACCGCTTCCCCTGCTTCCACGCGCAGATTGACCTCCCGCAGCGCCCAGAAGGAATGGGCTTCGCGCCGCATCTGGCGGGCCATTTCCTGGACCAGCAGCTTGCGCTTGTGGTGCAGGAAGTAGCGCTTGCCGACGTTGTGGAGCTCCAGCAGGGTCATCGAGCCTCGCTCACCCTCATAAATAATCCGAAAAGCGCTTCTTCATGCGCCCGAAAACCAGGAGCCCCGCTAGCAGCGTGCCGAAGGAGACCAGGGGTAGCTTGATGAGCAGCGATTCGGGCGGCGCCGCGGCGTTCAGAAAAATCAGTCGGAAGGCCAGCACCACCGCCGCCACCGGGTTCAGTTCATAAAAAATCCGGAACTTGGCCGGCACCTGGTCGAAAGAATAAAAGATCGGCACCATCCAGAACAGCACCAGGTTGGCCGACTCCACGACATAGCGTGTGTCTCTGAAGTATACATCGAGCGCCGAGAACGCCAGGGCCATGCCGCACACGAAAATGATCTCCAGAGCCAGCACCACTGGCACCCACAGCCACTGGCGGTTGATCCCCTGGCCGAAAAACAGGATCAGCAGCATTAGTAATATAAGCTGGATCAGGAAGTGAATCACGTTGCCCAGCACCACCGAGATGGGAATCACCTCCCGGTGAAAACGGACCTTTTTCACTAAAGCCGCGTTGTCCAGGATGGAGTTGGTGCCCGTGGCCCAGGCCAGGGTGAAGAAATTGAAAGGGATCAGGCCGATCAGCACGAACAGCGGGAACTTCTCGATCCTGCTGGGGAAAACCTTGGTGAAGACGTAGGTCAGCACCAGCATCATGATCAGCGGGTTCACCAGCGACCAGAAGATGCCCAGCGACATGTTCCGGTAGCGGATCTTGAAGTCCTTACCGATCAGGTTGCACAGAATGTAGAGATGATCGTGTGAGGAAGCGGCCATCGGCCTCGGTCCCGCCGCAGAACGTGATTCTTCATTCTACTTTCGCGGCTCTCCGGAGTCAAAGAGCGTGACCACGGTGGCGCCCCAGCCGCCGGCCTCGGCCGGCGCGTCGGAAAAATGCGCGACGTACGGCGTGCGCGCCAGAACGGCACGCACGATCTCCCGCTGTACGCCGATCCCCTTGCCGTGAATGATACGCAGGGCGCGGAAACCGAGGCGGCGGGCCTCCTCCAGGTAGGCTTCGACGACCGGGCCGGCATCCTGCGGCGGCACTGTGTGCAGGTCAAGCACGTCGGTGATGGGAATGCGGACCGGCTCGTCCTCAGGCTCCCACATAGCGGGCGTAGAGGCTGCGCGCCACGCCGGGATCATCCGTGCCCTTGATGATGGCGCGGCCGTCGGGAAAGACGGTCATCTCGTAAGGAGGGCAGAAGAAGCGCAGCGCGAACTCATTGGCTCGGACCGTTCCCAGCCGGCCCAAAGTTTCCGCCAGGGCCCGGAGATCGATCGGCCGGGCCCGCTCGTGAATCTGCACGGCGTTGCGCCCGCACAGGCTGATGGGCGGCCGGTCGCGTCCCTCCAGGTGCGCGAACTCACGGCGCCCGCAGGCGGGGCAGTCCGGATGGCGCTCCCGCGTGGAAACGGTCCGGTAGGTGTTCTTCCACACATCGGCGGTGAACAGGCGCGGCTCCACTTCCTCGCACTTCCCGGCCAGAATTTTCAGCGCGTCGGCCACCTGGAGCGAGGCGATCAGCGCCGTGATGGCGTTGAGGATCCCGGCGGTGTCGCAGGTGGGCTGCGGCCCGGCGGGCGGAGCCGGAAACAGGCAGGCCAGGCAAGCCGAAGCGCCGGGAAGAATCGGCATGGTCAGGCCGTAGCTTCCCACCGCCGCTCCGTAAATCCAGGCAACCCCGTGCTTCACCGCCACGTCGTTCATTAGGTAGCGCGTGTCAAAATTGTCCGTGCCGTCCAGGATGACGCCGGCGGGCAGAAGCAAATCTTCGGCGTTCTGGGGGGTCAGGTCGGCGACCACACCGCGCACGGTTACGGAGGAATTGATGGCGGCCAGTTTCCGGGCGGCCGCGACGGCCTTGGGCAGCCCCTCGGCCGCGTCGGCCTCGTCAAAAAGCCACTGTCGCTGTAAGTTACTCGGCTCGATGTAGTCGCGGTCGATGAGGACGATTTCACCCACCCCGGCCCGCGCCAGGGCATTGGCCTCCAGGCTGCCCAGCGCCCCGCAGCCGACGATGACGGCCCGCGAGCGGAGGAGCCTTTCTTGGCCTTCCTCGCCCAGCGGCGGGAACAGAATCTGCCGGGAATATTTTTCGCGCTCGAACGGAGTCATGATGCCACGCGGGGGGGAAGCCCAACTCCCTACTGAGTATAACGGGATTGCCGCGACGGGGCGCTATAATTGACTGTTCCGTGATCCGCTACATTCTCATGTCAGCGGCCTTGTGTCTGGCGTGGGCCGGCGCAGGGGAGGGCGAAAATTTCCAGGGCATGCCTGTGGCGGATATTTCCTTCTCGCCCCCCGCTCAGCCCATCCCTCCACCGCGATTGCAGGAGCTCATCCCGCTCCAGGCGGGCAAGCCGCTCGACGCGACCGACATCGAGCACGCCATCCGGGCCCTGTTCGTAACCGGGCGCTACGCCGACATCCAGGTGGACGCGGTGCGTGTGGGAGATGGCGTGAAGGTAACCTTCATCACTGTAGAGAACTGGTTCGTCGGATCGGTGAAGGTGCTCGACGTCAAGGAGCCGCCCTCGGCCGGCCAGCTCGCTAACGCTACCAAGCTGCAATTGGGCGAGCTGTATTCCGAGGAAAAAATCAGCGCCGCCAAAGAGTCGTTGCTGCGCCTGCTCGCCGAAAATGGTTTTTTCCAAGCCACGCTTGGAGTCGAGACGGCCGCCCGTTCCGATACGCAGCAGATCGATATCGTTTTCCGGGTCGAGCCCGGCCGGCGGGCGCACTTCGGCGAAATCCGCCTGGCGGGCAAGCCCGACCTGACTCCGCTCGAGCTGAGAAACATTACCGGCTGGCAGGAGGACCGGCTTTTCACCCAGCCCGCTCTGCAAGCCGGCCTGGAACGCGTGCGCCGCCGCTACCAGAAGCGCTCCTACCTCCGCACTGCCATCCGCGTGGCCGGGCAGAGATATTTGCCCGGCCCGAACCGCGTGGACCTGGATCTCGAGATCAATCCCGGCCCGCGCACGGAAGTGGTTCTTTCCGGCGCCTCTCTCTCCCCGAAGAAGCTCCGGTCCTACCTTCCGATCTTTCAGGAGGGCACCATTGACCGCGACCTGGTGGCCGAGGGGGCGGAAAACCTCCGGGACTATTTTCAGAGCCAGGGCTTTTTCGAGGCCAAGCTAGATTACGACCTGGGCCCGGAAGAAAGCGGCCGCATCCTGATCGAGTACCAGGCCGTGCTCGGCAAGCGCCACAATTTTGCAACGCTGGAGGTCTCCGGTAACCATTTCTTCGACCTGGCCACCATGCGGGAGCGGATGTACTTGCAGCCCTCCGGCGTACAGGTACGCCACGGGCGCTTCAGCCAGAGCCTGCTGCGCAGCGATATCCAGACGATCGAAGAGTTGTATCGCTCGAACGGCTTCCAGGCGGTGAAAGTCAGATCGCGAACGGAAGATGACTACCAGGGCAGGGAAGGGGACGTGGCCGTGTTCCTGTCCATCGAGGAAGGCCCGCAGACCCTGATTTCGCAACTGAAGGTTGCCGGCAACCGCTCCATTCCGGCGAAGAGCTTCGCCGATAAACTGAGCTCCATCGAGGGCCAGCCATTCAGTGAAAACAACGTGGCCAGCGACCGCGACGAGATCCTTTCCACGTATTTCCAGGCGGGGTTCCCTGACGCCACCTTGGAATGGCGGTCGAAGCCCGGCTCGCAGCCGAACACCGTGGAACTGGAATACGCGATCAAGGAAGGCGAACGGCAGTTCGTCAACCAGGTGTTCGTGGGCGGTTACGAAAACACGCGCCCGGCCGTGGTCCGGCGGCAAATCACCGTTTACAGCGGCGATCCGCTTTCCCAGACCGCCATGCTCGAGACCCAGCGCCGCCTCTACAACCTGGGAATCTTTTCCAAAGTCGATATGGCGGTGCAGAACCCGGAAGGGCAGGAGGAATACCGCAACGTCCTTTTCCAGGTGGAGGAGGCGCGGCGCTGGACGGTGGGTTTAGGAGGCGGCGCCGAGATCGCCCGCTTCGGGGGCAGCGACACCAACCTGGATTCACCGGCCGGGGCCACCGGCTTCAGCCCCCGCGTGACCCTGGACGTGAGCCGGTTGAACCTGCTAGGAACTTCCAATACCCTAAGCTTTCGCTCGCGTTTCTCCACCTTGCAGAAGCGCGGCCTGCTCAGCTACGACCAGCCCCAGTGGCGCGGCCGGGAGCGGCTCACGCTGACCTTCATCTCCCTCTACGACACCTCGCGCAACGTCCGCACCTTCACCGCCCAGCGGCTGGAGGGCGCCCTGCAGTTGCAGCACAAGGTGAGCAAGCCCTCCAGCTTGTTCTACCGTTACTCTTACCGCCGCGTCAGTGTGGACGAGGGGACGCTGAAAATCACCCCCGGCCTGATTCCCCTGCTGTCGCAGCCGGTCCGCGTCGGGCTGCTCTCGGCCG
>JACQDG010000194.1 GCA_016201185.1 Acidobacteriota bacterium
CGCCGCCATGGCGTTCGAGAATTCCAGCGTCTCGTCGATCGAATAGTCCTTCAGCAGCCCGTAACAGAAGGCGCCGTGGAAAACGTCGCCCGCGCCCGTCGTGTCCATGCAGTTGACGACAAAGGCGGGCGAGTAATGGAAGCGCCCTTCTGAATAGGCCAGGGCCCCATAGGCCCCCAGGGTCATGCCGGCCACTTTCATGCCGTATTCCTGCTGGATCAGCTCCAGGGCTCGAAACGGATCGCCCTCGCCGGTCCACTGCTCGGGGAATTCCGAGCTGGCAATCAGATAGTTGACGTTCACCAGCACGCCGTCCAGGCCGTGGTAGACGGTATCCACGTCCAGAGTCACGGGCATGCCGGCGGAGCGGGCCAAGCGGGCGCTGTGCTCGACCGCCGCCGTATCGTGGCCGTCGATGTGCAGGAGCCGGGCGCAGGTGATTTGCTCCGGCGCGATCTCGGAAGGATGGATGCGAAGGCATTCGTCGCGGCGCCAGAAAACAGTGCGCTCGCCGGTGCGGCGGTCCACGATGATGTAGGCGGATTGGTTCGGGCACCCTGGGCGGCTCTGCACGTGGTCCACGTTGACGCCTTCCTCCACCAGGCTGCGCATCTGGATCTCGCCGCGGAAGTCGTCGCCTATCGTGCCTATGTACTTGGCGCGCAGGCCCAGTCTCCGGCAGATGACGATGGCGCTGGCCACCTGGCCGCCCGGCGACAGCACCTCCTCGCTGAAGAGCGCCTTCCCCGCGTATTCCGGGAAATGCGGGACGAGCAGGAGGGTGTCGGTCGCATTGAGTCCCACCCCGACCACGTCGAAGCGCTTGGCCATAGGGCCAATGTAGCACAGGGGTTAGGGGCGGCGGCGAGGCTTCAGATCAACTCCACCACTCCGAAGGCGAGGCCCAGGTCGCGCTCGTCGCCGGGGATGCGGAAGGTGCGGTCGGTTTCGAGCGTCACGGTGATTTCCTGTTTGCCGATCAGGGACGGAGGCAGAGGGAAGATGTGTTCCCCGGTGCGGTTATTGCGAATCTCGACGCGGCCGATGGGAATGCCATCGACCGAAACCGACAGGTGAACCGGCCCGGCCTGCGGCTGCTCGGAGTGGATGGCCTGAATCCGCAGCCGGTCTTCCGGGGAGCGGGGGCCGGCGAGGCGGACTTGCGCGCGGCGGCCCATCCAGCGGTGAGTGCCCTCGAAACCGGACCAGCCCGAGCCGAGCTGGTCGGCCATGTACAGATCGCCGACATTCACCCGGCGGGGGGGCGCCGCCTTGAGACGGGCAGGGGCCGAGGCCGCATATGCATTTGTAATATCTAGCAGGCGGCCGCTCGAAACGTCGCAAACGACCGCGCTTCCGGCCCGCAGGGCGGCCAGGGTGGCGCGCGCGGGCAGCTCGAAATGATCCACTGGAAGCAGGCCAGGGCGGGGGGCGATGCCCTCATTGTCGGGGGCCAGATAGACGCCGCTCAGACCGGCCGTCCGCAGGCCCTCGTCGTAAATCACGGCATAGAACAGATAATCGCTGACGCCGGTGAGCAAGATCGTCTTACCGGGGCGCCGGGCGCGGGCCTCGCGTACCGATTCGATCAAGCGGTGCGCCGCCTGGCCCCGCTCGTAAAGGAAATCGAGCCCTCGCTCGAGAACGGGGACGGAGCAGCCGAAGTAGACCAGCAGCCAGAGAAGGCCAACAAGCCGCGGCAGGCTCGGCAGGGCGGAAGCCGCCGCCACCGCCAGGCCGATGGCGGGGATGGTCAGGTAGTAATCATTAGTGTGGTCGCGCAAGGGCAGAACCGGGCCCAGGGTGAGAAGAAACCAGGCAAGGCCAAACAGGCCGGTACGGCGGCGAAGGCCTTCGGAAAGAAGCAGCGCCAGAAACAGAATCACGGTCAGCAATAGCACCAGGGCCAGGGCGGTGGACTCGCGGATGGGGAACACCTTGGAGAAACGGACCGGGCCCAGGGCCCACGTCCAGTAGTTCCACAGCGTGCGGAACATGCTTCCCGTGAAATGCAGAGCGTAAGGGCCAGTTGTGGCGCGGGGAATGAACCACAGGTGCAGGACCGTGTAGAGAGCCGAAGGAATCAGCAGGGGCAGGGCCTTCCAGGCGTGCCGGCGGGCGAGGAGCAGGCAGTAGACGAGCAGCACGAAGGGGTAGGCGACAATAATTTCGAGGGCCCCGAAGCCCAAGAGAAATGCCCCCCCCTGCCAGAAGTAGAACGACCAGCGGCCGGTTTCGACATGGCGCAGAAACAACAGCAAGGCCGCGAGATAAAAAAATGAGCAGAGGATCTGGTTGTACGTGGAAGTCCAGGCCAAGGGGTAGAGAAGAGCGATGTTGACGGCCCACACCAGGGCGCCCGTGGCGGCGGCCGGGCGGGAGCCAGTCAAGCGGCGGAGTATAGCGGTGAGCAGTAGCAAGTTGGCGAACTGGGTGAGGAAAACGAACAGCCGGTAGGGGAAGGCGTGGAGGTCAAACAGTTTCCGAAACAAGAGGAAGAAGAAACGCTCGCTCAAAGGGCGGATGGTGCCCTGGGCGAATGGCTCTAGAAGCAACCGGCGGAAATCCGCCACGGAATGCATTTCCATGCGAAGCCAGGAAAAGTCGTCCTGCTGGAACCAGCAGAACAGGCCTCGATAGCACACCAGCAGGCAGATGAGCAGCGGCAAAGCCCAATAGAAAGCTGAAACGACGCCCGCGGAGGGGCGTGAAGCGGGGCTTGGGTAGTGGTCGACTGGAGCCGGCAGGGACACTTATTCGAGCCCCACCGAGGAAACAACAACGCCCAGTTCCCGGCGATCGATGTCGTTGGGCGGCAGGGTCTTGTCCACTTGGAAAACGACGCGGGCCACGTTGCCGTTGATCGCACCGGGCAGAGCGCGAGAGTAAACCTGGTCGCCGGCCTTACCGAAAGTCTCGGCGGGCAGCGGCACGCCGTTGACGGTGGCGGCCAGCGTGATCGAGCCAAGGCGGGAGATCAGGACGTCGGGTAGAGTGAATTTCAACTGGAGCTGGGCCGGCTTGTCCGGCCCGGGAGTTCTCAGGTCCACGACGAACTGCTTAGCCGTCCAGCGCCAGCTTCCCTGCTCCACCGCGTACCAGCCGCTCAGCAACTGCCCGGCCGTCTTGGGATCGGCAACATGGACGATCGGGGAAAGCGAGGCGGAACCCTGCTCCTCGAAGGCATCCGAGCTTTCGCCTTTGGTGGCGTCCGGCTTTTGCTTGCGGGAGCAGGCTCCGGCCCACAGTAACGACGCCACCACCGCAAGGACGGCCCATCTGCGCATGGATAGTTCGATCATACTTTGACGGCCCAGGGAGTCGCAAAGGGTACGGCCACTCAGCCACTGCCAGCCGGTCGTCAAGGTTCGGCGCTGGCCAACTCGGCTTCCTCGATCACCTCGGCCGTAAAGGCCTCTAGCGCAGCGCCGTGCTGCCAGGCGTCCTGAGGCAAGCCGGCTTTGCGGCAAGCTTCGCCCAGGAACTGCTCGCCGCTCCAGTGGTAAGCGGTGGCCACCTGGGGCAGCAGCAGGCCTCGATACAGGCCGCGGCGAACCAGCAGCCCATGGGTTCCGGCGATGACCTGCTCCGGGCGGATGGGGAAGAAAGGCGAGAGCAGGGAGATCTCGATATCGATTTCCGGGACCTCATCGGGCGTGACGGGAGGGAAGCGGTCGTCGTCCAGCGCGGCGGCCTGGGCCATCTCTCCAACCACCTCGGCCAGCGGAGTATCAAAGGCGACGTGGCCCACGCAGCCCCGCAGTTCCCCCAGTTTGTGAAGGGATACGAAGGCGGCACAGGGCCGCCGCAACTCTTCCCGATCGGTTGCGGAAAGCTCGGAGGGAGGCGGCGGAGCCTGAAATGATTCCCCCCGGGCGGCGGCTTCCAGCGCGCCTCGGGCCAGCTCGAGCAACCAGCGTCGCGCGGCCCTACTGAGCGGCGACATCCTCTTTTCTCCGCTTGCGGAGCAGCAACAGGCGTTCTCGCCGGCGCCGGACCTTAAAACGAATGTCCACGCGGCGCCAGAACTTGCGGAAGTAGTCCACCGCTGAGACGATGGCGAACAGAACCACCAGCCAGACCGCCACCAACCCCAGCTTGGAGAACAGCGGCGACCGGGCTCCCACCAGCAGCAGGGAAACAGCGATTACCTGCATGACCATCTTGGTCTTGCCCAGCTCGCTGGCCTCGATGGTGTAACCCTCCGCCGCCGCGATGCTCCGCAAACCGGAAACGGCAAATTCCCGCCCCACGATCACCACCACCATCCACGCCGGGACCATCCCCAGCTCCACCAGGCTGATAAAGGCCGCCGAGATGAGCAGCTTGTCGGCCACCGGATCGAGCAGCGTGCCCAGCGTGCTGACCTGGCCGCGCCGTCGGGCGATGCGGCCGTCGAGCAGATCGGTCAGCGCCGCCACCAGAAAAATGGGCAGGGCGATCCATTCCTTCGTCAGGGTGATCCAGGGAGTTTCCAGGAAGACTTGCTTGCGCAGCAACACCGCCAGCAGCAGGGGGATAAAGAAAATCCGGAGCAGCGTCAGGGTGTTGGGAAGCGTCATATACCCTTCCACCTCGTTCCCCTGCTGACCGCAGCCGCCGCACCTGAGATCGGGACTGCCGCTACTTCACTATAGCTTTCGGCTGGTAGGGTGTCAATCAAAGGCTTCGCGAACCCGGGGTAGCCACGGCGCAGGAGACGGGAAGACTGAAATCAGGCCGCGGCGCGAATGGCGGCGCCCTTGACGACCTCGATAGCCTTCTTCAGAAGCTCATCTTCCTGGGCGCCCTTCTCCGGCGTTCGCTCGGGAGGATTCTCCTCTTCGGCGCTCAAATCCGTTTCCGATTCCGATGGCCAGGCCGAAGGTCTTTTCCCCTACTACCTGCCCGCGCTGGCGGTCCAGAATGGCTGCAGCCACCAACTCGGCGGCTCCGGCCGTGGCGCGGTTGGTAATCACCACGACAGGCTTCTTCCAGATCGCCTGGCGGGGCTCCGCGTTGAAATCCTTGCGGGGGAACTTCTGCCCCTGCAAATAGGCCAGCAGGCCGCTGTCGATGAACAGATTGGCCAGCTTGAGACCCTCCTGCTGGTCGCCCAGGGCGTCATTGCGCAGGTCGAGGACGAGTCGCTCCGCGCCTTGCGCGTCCAGTTCCTTCAGGGCGCGGGCCGCCTCCGCGGCCTTACCGGCGGTCAGCGTACGCACTTCCAGACGACCCACTTTATCCGGCAGCAAGTTATGCGTCACCGCAGGCATGGGAACAGCTTCCCGGGTCAGGGTCAGCTCCTGCGGCGCCTCAGCCCGCTTGCTGCGCCGGACCACCACGGCCACACTGGAGCCGACCGGGCCGCTGAGCATGCTCTGGAGCAGAGCCACGGGCAGGTCGCGCGTGGCCTTGGTGTCGACGGCTTCCAGCAGGTCGCCGGCCGCCAGACCCGCCTTGGCGGCGGAAGAGCCGGGCAGCGCGGTAAGTATCAAGACATAGCCGAAGCGCTTGGAAAGAACCAAGCCCACCGTGCCGGGCTGGGTCCCCTTGCGCTTCTCATATTCCTTGTATTGCTCCGCCGTCAAGTAACAGGAATTCGGGTCGAGGGACTCGAGCAGGCCTTGCAGGGCCCCCCGCGTGACCTGCTTGATGTCCGGCTCTTCCACGTAGTCACTCTTAATCTTCGCCAGAACCTCGGTGTAGACCTGGAGCTGCCGGTAGGCGCCTTCCCTCGAGGCGCCTTCGTCCATCACCGCGCCGATCACCAGAAACGCGGTCAAAAATGTGGAGCAAATAACAACAGCCAGCTTGACCCGACTGAGCATGAAAGCTGCCTTTTTCCCAAGAACCCCTATCAGTATAGCACGGGCTTGCTGGTCAGGCCCGCGACTCCCGCCAGAACCCAAAACAACGAAACGGCGGGCCCGACGCCTGCGCCGCAAAGAGCTGGAGGAGGAGCGGCGCTAACCCTTCGGCAGCGCTTTCTGGTCCTTCTCGATCTTGGCCTGTAGATCCTTGGCCTTCTTCTTCAGGTTCTGGTCGTCGCTTTCGGCCGCCGGCTTCAAGCAGTCGGAAGCCATCTCGAGCAGCAGCTTTTTCTTGTCTGGCTCGTTCAGCTTGCGGCGGTCGAAAATGGCCGACTGTTCATACAGGCTGTCGCCGACGCCGAGCAGGAAGACGGCCCTGGGCACCTCGACCGGCTGGGTCTTGAACATTTCCGCCGCCTTGGCCGTATCCGTTCCGGCGCCCACAGCAGAGGCCGTCTCCTGCATCACCCCGCGGGCGACCGTCCAGCGCTCCGCCGATTCCCGCTCCGCTTCCGAGGGGAAGATGCCTTTCCTTGCGCGGTCCAGCGTGACGGACTCAACCTGGTTGCCGTGCGGGAAGGGAAACTCCAGGGTTAGCTGCTGGGCGGCGACCGACTCCTTCTGCAACCGGTCTACCCCCTGCGCCAGGCCCATGGAGTATTGCCGGGAGAGGCGCTGCATATCGTTGACGACGCGCCGGAATTCAACTGCCTGGGTCTGCGATTGCTTTTCGCCGGCGTCATAAGCTTCTGCCAAGGCCTTGTAGCCATGCGCCATGCCTGCCAGCACTACCAGGTGCCAGGTGGTGGCGCGGTGCTTGAAAGGATTGTCGCTGGCCATAATCTTTTCCAGGTGTTCCTGGGTCTTAACCAGGTCGCCCTTGTTGAACTGTTCATTGGCCGCCGCCCAGTACCATTCAGGAGTACCCATCTTGGGCGGAGCGGGCCCGAAGGAACAGGAGACGAGCCAAAACATGATCGCCGGCGCCGCGACAAAAAAACCGGTTGAACGCCGCTTCCACATGGCATTCCCTCCCCTTCGGTTTTGCTGTACCACAAGCAGAGGCAAAAGGCAAAGGATTCTGAGGCCGGACGACGCTGGCGGAGTTACCCAGCGGAGGAGGGGTCCGGCCAAACCTCACTCCGGCTGCTATGATTCTTAGATTAGGAGGGGCCCGATCTAGAAAGTCGGAGAACAATATCATGGCAATCCAGACGGAGAATGCAGCGCTGGTGTCGGTTCTGGAGGACAAGGCGACGCTTCTACGGATCCATTCCATCCGCTCCACGTCGGAGGCCGGCAGCGGGCATCCAACCAGTTGTGCTTCGGCAGCGGAGATCGTTTCGGCGCTGTTCTTCTCCGTGATGCGGTATGACCCGGCCGATCCCACCAACCCCGCCAGCGACGTTTTTGTGCTGTCGAAGGGTCACGCCGCTCCGATCCTGTACGCCGCCTGGGCCGAGGCCGGCTTCCTCAAGATCGAGGACCTGATGAGCCTGCGGAAGATCACCTCCGACCTGGAGGGTCACCCTACGCCCCGGCTGCCCTTCGTGGACGTGGCCACCGGCTCGCTCGGCCAGGGGTTGTCGGTGGGCGTGGGCATGGCCCTCAACGCCAAGTACGTGGACCGCAGCGACCAACGCATCTATGTATTGATAGGTGATGGGGAGTCGGCCGAAGGGTCGGTGTGGGAAGCGGCAGAGGTGGCTTCCTATTACAAACTGAACAATCTTTGCGCCACCATCGACATCAACCGCCTGGGGCAGAGCCAGCCCACCATGCTCCAGCACGATATCGAGACTTACCAGGAGCGGTGGCGGGCCTTCGGCTGGCTGCCCATTCCGGTGGACGGACACAGCATCCCCGAGCTGCTGGAAGCCTTCGACAGCGCGGCGCGCGCCGCCGACCGGCCCACCGTCATCCTGGCGCGGACGCTGAAGGGCAAAGGAATCGCGATAGCGGAGGACCGCGAAGGGTGGCACGGCAAGGCGCTCAAGAAGGGCGAGGAATCGGAAACGGCCATTCGGGCGCTGGAGGGGCGGCTGAACGGAACGCCGGCCCGCTGGACGCCGAACCTGCCGCCGGCCGGATCGATGCGGCGGGAGACGGCCGCGCCGGTTTCCCTGCCGAACCCGAGCTACGCGCCCGGCGAGCAGGTGGCCACCCGGGAGGCCTTCGGGGCGGCTCTGGCGGCGCTGGGCCAGGCAGACCCGCGCGTTGTCTGGGCGCCGCGCTGGGAATGGCGGCCAAGGGCAAGATCCCGTTTGTCTCCACTTTCGCCTGCTTCCTCACCCGCGCGTATGATTTCATCCGCATCGCAGCTATCAGCAATACCAATATCAAGCTGGCCGGGACGCACGCCGGGGTTTCGATCGGAGAAGACGGGCCGACGCAGATGGGCCTGGAGGACCTGGCCATGATGTGCGCCGAGCCGACCTTTACGGTCCTTTACCCCAGCGATGCGGTGAGCGCCTGGCGGGCCACCGAAGCCGCGGCCGGGATCTCCGGGCCGGTTTACCTGCGCATCGGACGCCCGAAAGCGCCGGTGCTCTACAAACTAGAAGAGAAGTTCGAGGTGGGTCGGTGTAAGGTGTTGCGCCGGAGCGACCGGGACCGGGTGACGATCGTGGCGGGCGGGGTGACCGTCTTTGAGGCGCTCAAGGCCTGCGACCGGCTCGCCCCGGAAGGCATCGCCGTCCGCGTGATCGACCTCTACAGCGTCCAACCGATTGACCGCGAAGGGCTGCGGGAGGCCGCCCAGGCCACCGGCGGGAAGGTGATGTCCGAAGCGTGTTGCGGTAGAATCACCGCAGAGCCTCAGAGGGCGCCGAGGTTAACGTTCCACCCACAGCTCCAGCTTGTCGTAGGAATACTCTCGGACCTGGGCTTCGAGGGAGGAATAGCGCAACAGCCGGGCCTGTGCGCGCAGGGCCCGGGCCGCCTCCAGGGAAAGCGTTGCCCGGTAAACGTCGGCGCGGTCGGCGTAAGAGTAATGCTGGTAGGTTAGAGGAAGCCCGGCGGCCGTTTCCATCAGCGCCTGCCAGAAGCTGCGGCGGGCCAGCCAGCGCCGCCCGGAAGCTGTGGCGCGGGTCAGCTCGATAGGCACGCGGCCGCCCTCGAGCGCCACCCGCACGCACCGCTGCGGGTCAAAGGGACGGTCCGGCCGGGGGTCGGGGAAACCGGCGAGCGCCGTAGCGACTTCCTCCAGGGCCGCCTCGATCGGCGGCCAGCGGATCCGCGAGGCCCCGCTTACGATCGTTCCCTGCCACAGGATTTCCCGGATGCGCGGGGGATTCTTGCCGGTCACCCGCAGGATCTGCTCGAATAAATCTGTCGCCAAGAATTGCTGGGCGACCACAGGAGTCATGCTGACGTAGCCGGCGGCCTCGGAGCTGATTTTGACTGGGATCTTTTCCGGGATCGGCAACTACTAGACCTTCTGGACCTTGCCACTGCGGAGGCAGGAGACACAAACCCGGATTCGCTTGTGGGTCCCGCCCACCACGGCGCGCACCCGCTGCAGGTTCGGGTACCAGCGCCGCTTGGTCAGGTTGTGGGCGTGGCTGACCCGATGCCCGCTCATCGGCTTTTTGCCGCAAACTTCACACACTTGAGCCATAAGAAAAAACTCTCCACTTACAAACATATAGCTTAACAAAGCGGGAGCCAGGTCGGCAAACGCTGGTTTACAAAACGAAGCCGATCTGCCGCAGGGTTTCGCTCAGCTTGGGCTCCTCAAAGAAGTGGACGGACTCCCGCACCCGGCCGTTGTCGAGGGCCACGCCGAAAGGCACATCCTGGAAAGGGAAGGCCGCGCGCAGTTTCTCTATGTCCGGGGAGAGCCGGACATTAGGCAAACCGGAGTCCTGGACGAAGCCGGGACCCAGCTGGAAATCCTGCGTGGGCAGGCCGACGATGGTGGCCTGCCATTTCAGCCGGGCCATGGCTTGCGCCGCCTCGAAACAATGTATGCAGGAAGGATTGAAAAAGTATAGGAAAACACGGCCCTGCCGGAGCGGAAACTCCCGGCCGTCGACGACGATCGACGGCGGCGCGGCGGCATTCTGGCCACGCGCGCGGTCCAGCCCCCACAGGACTCCCACCAGCGCCACTACAACCGCCAGCGCCACTGCCGCCCGGCCCAGGCTCCGCGAGGGGCGGGCCCACCACCCCGCCGCAACCGCCAGAACCACCAACGCGCCGTCCTCGACGAAGAACATAGGGCCCACGGCCCGCTGCAGCCAGGGGAAGCAGTTGCATTCGGCCCCGGTGAGGGCGCGGTAGTGATAACCGATATAGAGCATGAAGGAGAGCAGCAGAAACCCGGAAAGCCAAGCCCCCCAGCGCCGCCACATCGGTACCAGCAGCAGGACCGCCGCCAGAGTTTCCAGTGTTCCGAAACCGAGGGCGGCCGCCAGGCTCAGGGAGTGCGGCACCAGCGCCTGTGTCATCCGGACCTCGGTGGCGGTGACGTCGCTCAACTTCCAGAGCCCGGCTGCCAGCCATAGGGCGGCGAGCAACAGAGCCGCGATCCATTCGACCGCGCCTCGCCAGGCCGGGCGGGAATCAGAAGGTTGGAACGCAAACTGGGGCGACTGGGCCATGCTTTTCGTCCTAAAATCAAAGTATATGCCACCCTGCAGCCTGGCTGGAAGGCCCCTCCCGAACCGGGCTACGGAGGTCTACATGAGGCGCGCCTTCGGGACCGCTCTGCTCGCCTTGCTGGTCTGGCCGGCGGCAGCGGCGCACCGCCGCGAATTCCTGATCGACAGCCAGTTCGATATCGACCCTGGGGAGTCGCTCTATTTCGAGATTCCCTCCAAGCAGCCAGAGGCGCGGCTGGAGGTGCAGTTCGAGGTGCAGGGGCCCCGCGGCTCCCGCGGCATCCGGGTGGCGGTGTTGAGCGAGCGGGAACTCCAGAATTTCCGCGAGAAGCAGCCCCACCACGAGATAATCTCGACCGCCTACCGGCAGGAGGGAATCCTGCGCACGCGGCTGGGCGAGGCGGGTGGATACGCGGTGATCGTCGACAACCGGCTCGAGGCACGCCGCAAGAGCCGCGTCCGGCTGGAAGCGGTGCTGACTACGGGGCCCGATCCGGAGACCCTGCCGGTCACCTACGCCTCGCCGGAGAAGCGCCTGATCGTGGTGAGTGTAAGCCTGGCGGGCTTCCTGATCATCGTGGCGCTGTCGGGCCAGGCGTTGTGGCGGGCCACGCGGCGGCCGCCTTCTATCCCTCGGCCAGCGTCCCCTTCACTGCCTCAATGGTATTAGAAATATCCTCGTCGCTGTGGGCCGCCGAGAGGAACGCCGCTTCGAACTGGGAGGGCGGCAGGTAGACGCCCCGCTCCAGCAACCCCCGGAAGAACCTGGCATAGGCGGCGGTGTCGCTGCGCTTCGCCGTTTCGTAGTCGGTCACCGGATCGGGCGTAAAGAAGAAAGTGAACATGGAGCCGGCCCGGTTGATGGTCAGCGCCCGGCCGGCCGCCCGCGCGGCTGCGGCCACGCCATCGCAGAGCCGCCCGGCGCGCTGCTCGAGCTGGCCGTAGATCTCGGGATGTTCCTCCAGGGTTCGCAGCATCGCCAGGCCGCCGGACACCGCCAGTGGATTGCCGGAGAGCGTTCCTGCCTGATAGACCGGGCCCAGCGGCGCCACGCGGCTCATGATGCCGGCCCGGCCGCCGTAAGCGGCGATGGGCAAGCCTCCGCCGATCACCTTGCCCAGGGTGGTCAGGTCAGGACGGATTCCGAAGCTGTGCTGTGCGCCGCCCAAGGCTAACCGGAAGCCGGTCATTACTTCGTCGAAGATGAGCACCGTGCCGTGCTTGTCGGTCAGCCGGCGCAACAGCTCCAGGAAGCCCGGGGCGGGCGGGACGCAGCCCATGTTGCCAACCACCGGCTCCACGATGACCGCGGCAATCCGCTCGCCGTGCCGGCGGAAGGCCTCCTCGACAGCCTCTGCGGAGTTGAATGGCAGGGCGACCGTGGTAGCCGAGAAAGCAGCCGGGACGCCCACCGAATCGGGGATGCCCAACGTGGCGACGCCGGAGCCGGCCTTCACCAGCAAAGAATCAACGTGGCCGTGGTAGCACCCTTCGAACTTGACCACTAGTTCCCGGCCGGTAAAGCCCCGGGCCACGCGAATGGCGCTCATGGTTGCTTCGGTGCCGGAGTTGACCAGGCGGAGCAGCTCAATCGAAGGAACAGCTCGACGGATGCGCTCGGTAAACTCGACTTCGAGCTCCGTGGGGGCGCCAAAACTGGTGCCGATCTCGAGCGCCCGACGCAGCGCCTCGATTACGGCCGGGTGTCGGTGGCCGAGCAGGAGCGGGCCCCAGGAGCCGACATAATCAAGGTACTGGTTGCCGTCAGCGTCGAAGATCTTCGCTCCTTCGCCGCGGGCGATGAAGAGGGGATCGCCTCCTACCGAGCGAAAGGCGCGCACTGGGGAATTCACCCCGCCGGGCATGAGCTGCTGCGCCTTCTCAAACAGGGCGCGAGATCTGGAAAAATTCATTGGGATCGGCGCTGGGGCGCCGGCGGAAGCTCGAGGCGATCTCCCACAACGACAGACTCAACTGGCGCAGCAGCCGGGATTTGAGACCGCTATAGGTCTGGTTGCCGGCGATCAGGTCCTGCATCAGACTCTGAAAGGTGGGGCTGCGCCGGCAGAACTGTACCATGCGCGTAGTCACGGCGCCGAGCAGGAAGTGGCCGCGGTAGAAACGCCCGGCCCAGGTGGCGCCCAACTGCAGATCACGGATCATCTCCTGCCGTATGCGGCGGGCATATTCGGCCACGCGGCCTTCGCGCACGCAGGCGGCCAGCACGTCCGCCGAGCGCATGGCGTAATACAGACCCTCGCCGGTGACCGGGTCGACCAGGCCCGCGGCGTCACCGACTGCCGCCCAACCATCGCCGGCCACGCGGTTGCGCTCGAAGCTGCGGCCGGTCAGCGACGGCAGCAGGTGGCAGTAAAAAGTGGCGCCGTCGAGCGGAATGCCCTGCCGGGACATGTAATCTTCGAGCATCCGCCGCAGCCTGGGAGTGCCTTCG
>JACQDG010000033.1 GCA_016201185.1 Acidobacteriota bacterium
CAAGCGACTCACCAGGCAGGACCTCGAAGTCCGATTCCACAGCAACGGCTGGTGGAGCCGCTGCTGCCTGACCGCCCCCGGCTGGCAGAGCATACTTCGATTCAGGAAATCCGCGACCGGCGAGCATTCGGCGCCTCCGGGCCGCACGCGAGCCTCGACGGCCCCGCCGGTCCCGGCCCATCTCTTCGGGTCGAAAGCGCGCTGCGGCCGGGCCTGGTGACGGCGCATCTGCTGCCGGCGCTACTCCCGCCGGCGCGGGCGCAGGCGCTCCTTCAGCTTCGGCAGGCTCTGCGGGTTCGGGTTGAACCTCTAGCGCCGCCTTCTCCTCCATCTTGACTACCTTGTCTTCAACCGTGGTCACAATGCGGTCGTATTCTTCCGTGTCCTCGAAAAAGTCGGAAACGTAGAGAAAAGCGTCCCGCTCTAACCCGATGTTGACGAACGCCGACTGCATGCCCGGCAGCACCCGAGTCACCCGGCCCTTGTAAATGCTTCCCGCCAGCCCGTGCTGGCTCTCACGCTCGAAATAGATTTCCGCCAGTTCATCGTCTTCCATGATGGCCACCTTGGTCTCGTGAGCCGTGGAAGACACAATCAATTCCTTCGACATAAAGCTCCTTCAATGACGGGAACGGGAGAGCCTCCCTAAGGCAAGGGCGCTAGGGCGAGGAGACGAGCTAGGCAGACTGCGGCCGCACCTGCGGACTCGGACTCTGACTACCGAATTTCCTCCAGCCGGAGCAGCGGAGCATCGAAACTCGCTCAACGCCTCCCTCCGGCTAACGGAACCGCTCTCAGCCCAGGCTCGGATGCCCATCCGGCTCTTCAGGCGAGAATGCTCGGGTTCCCGTTCACCTTTTCGTTTTCAGGCCGGCGGGGCTCCACTTGGGGCCTTTCCGCCGGCCGAGAATATTTACTCCACGCAGGCGGCTAGCCGACTCCTGCGGGTTCCTTCCTTTCAATTCACAAAGCGGCGAAGCCGAACATTATTCACCATTCCCAGCATCAGAAACACGGTGAACATGCTCGAGCCGCCGTAGCTCATAAAGGGCAGCGGAATGCCGGTGACCGGCATGCGGCCAATCACCATACCTGCGTTTACCAGCAGATGGAACAGCAGCAGCACGCACACAGCCAGGCAAATGAATGTGCCGGCCGGGTCCGCCGCCGTCTGCGCATTGTAGATGATGCGCATCAGAACCACGAAGTACAAAGCCAGGGCCAACAGCACCCCGGTAAAGCCGTGCTCTTCCGCATAGGCGGAAAAAATAAAATCGGTGTGCGGCACCGGCAGAAAGCGCAACTGCGTCTGCGATCCCTTGGCGATGCCCTTGCCCCATAGACCCCCGGCGCCGATGGCGATCCGCGACTGGATCAACTGGTAACCGGAGCCCCGCGGATCCCGATCCGGATCCACAAATGTCATCAGCCGTTCCTTTTGGTAGGGCTTCAGCACATGCCACCCCACCGGCAGGATCAGGGCTCCCAGCAGCGCCAGGGCCGCTAAGTATTTCCACCTGATCCCCGTCAGCCAGATCGCCGTCGCCGCAATGGGCAGGTAGCTAAGCGCCGTGCCCAGATCCGGCTGCTTCATCACCAGCAGCATCGGCACGCCGACTAAGACGCCTATTTTCAGCAAGACAGCGCCGGAAACGGCATCCCGGCGTGTTTCCGCCAGGTAACGCGCCAGAACCAATATTAACACCAACTTGACAAATTCGGAAACTTGAAGATCGATCCCCAGGGGAAGGCGAATCCAGCGCCGGGAACCAAAACGGCTGGTTCCGGCCGCCAAAACCACGATCAAAGCGACCACAGAGAGCAGATAGAGAATGGGCGCCCGGTCGATCAACGTGTGGTAATCGATCTGGGTCATGAGCCACATCAGAACCAGCCCGACCCCGATCCAGGCGATCTGCCTGACATGCGCCCCCCGCCAGACCGTATCACGCGTGGCGCTGTAAATTTGCAGCACGCCCAGGGTGCAGATGGCCAGCACGAAACCCAGCAGCGTCCAGTCCAAATCGCGAAAGGAAAAATACTTGGCCATCACCTATTCACTTGGAGCAGAGGCGCCGGGTCTGGGACCGGCGAAACTCCGGCCGGATTCAGCCTCCCGGTCTCGAACGGCTTGATCGGGTGCGGCTCCTGGCGCTCCGTGATCAGCCGCCGGATCTTCTTGTCCAGATAAGCCTTCAGCACATCGCGTACGATCGGGCCGGCCAGATAGCCGTGCTCGCCGTGCTCGAAAAGTGCGGCCACTACAATCTCGGGGTTGTCCTTCGGAACCGCCCCGACAAACCAGGCGTTATCTTTGAGCTCCATTTCCTTCTTCCCCTTGGTGAACTGAACCGACGCCACCTGGGCGCTGCCGGTCTTGCCGATCACATCGTAGCCCGAAAGGCGGGCGCGGCCGCCGGTGCCAGCCGCATTGACTACCGCCCACAGCCCGGACTTGATCTTATCGATGTTCCCGGGATCAAGGGTAACGCGCCGTGGCTCCTCGGGGCGGAAGTCCAGCCGGATAGAGTGCATGTCTTCCTCGGAAACCAGGCGCGGCCTGTACCAGACCCCGCCATTCAGCATGCCCGCGTAAGCTGCCGCCAATTGGATCGGCGTCACCGTGAGGGCTCCCTGGCCGACGGACACGGAAATCGTTTCCCCGGCATACCATTTCTCCCGCAAGTTTCGCAGCTTCCATTTCGACGAGGGCAACACGCCTTCTTCTTCATTTGGCAGGTCGATGCCGGTGCGGCGCCCGAATCCGGCCGCCTCGCCGATCTCGGCGATCTTGTCGATCCCCGTGCGGTTTCCCACGTTGTAAAAGTACACGTCGCAGGACTGCTCGATCCCTTTATGCAGCGAGAGGTTGCCGTGACCCGTCTTGATCCAACACTTAAAATAACGGCCATAGAAGACCGCCCCGCCGCGGCAGTGCACCGTGAAATTCTCGTCGATTGCATTGCTTTCCAGCCCCGCCAGCGCCACGAACGGCTTGAAGGTGGACCCGGGGGCCAACTGCGCCTGGACAGCCCGGTTCAGAAGCGGGTTGTCCGGGTTGCTGATGAGCTGCTTCCAGTCGGCTGCGCTGATGCGGCCGGCAAACTTGTTGGGATCGTAGTTGGGCGTGCTCACCAGCGCCAGCACCTCCCCGCTGTGCGGATCGAGGGCCACCACCGCCCCTTTGCGCCCTTCCATGGCCAGTTCCGCCGCGGCCTGCAGGTCCAGGTCGATCGTGAGTCGGATGCTTCGCCCGGGTTTGGCATCTTTGATGCCTAAAACTTCCCGCTCCCGGCCCCGGCTGTCCACCACCACCTGCCGCCGGCCGTCGACTCCGGTGAGCACGTCGTTATACTCTCGCTCGATTCCCGCCTTGCCCACCACCGCCCCAGGCTCATAGGCGGCAAACTGCGGCTCGTTTAGCTCGGCCTCGCTTACCTCTCCCACGTATCCGATCAGGTGGGAGGCGAAACCGTCGGCAGGATAGAGTCGGCGCTGGGAACGGATCATCTCCAGTTCCGGGAGCTCCCTCCGGTTCGCTTCGACAAAGGCGACTTCCGCCTCCGTCAGGCCCTGCTTCAACACGAGGGCTTCGTACTCCGGCAGCTTGCGCGAGCGATCGAGGCGGCGCTTCAATTCGTCCAGCGGGATGCCCAGGCCGTCGGCGATGACGGGCAGATGGCTTTCATCCAGGCTGGCGCGGGACAGGATCACGCTGAAAGTGGAGTGATTGTCCGCCAGGATGCGCCCGTCGCGGTCCAGGATCTTGCCCCGCGGCGCCAGCAGCGGCAGCGCCTTGACCCGGTTGCGCTCCGCCTGCTCGGCGTACATGTTCGGGTTCTGCACCTGCAACTGCCAGAAACCGGAAACCAGGTAGAGGAACACCGCCAGGCACAGGTACTGAATCACGGCTATTCGGGCCGGTGAGAACTGCGGCTTTTCGCTGTCCAGCGGATTCATGAGCGCCGACTCAGAGCCTCTCCCTAAACCTATCTAACAACCGATACACGGCCACCGCAAGCAGCGTATTGATGGCGGCCAGCAGAAGGGTGCGCTGCCAGACAAACACCGCCGACTGTCCCAGCAGCGCCCGCTGCATCGTCCAGAAGAAGATCTGGTGCACAAGGTAGAAGACAAACACCAGGACCGCCCGGGCGGCCAGGGACTCCACCTCCAGCACTGTGGTCAGCGACGAGCAGATATAGCCGATTACGGTCTTAATAATGCCGTATAGCCCCACCGGCCCGTGCGAGAGGATGTCCTGGAGGAGCCCGATGACCATGCCCAGCGTCAGCCCGGCCACCGGATTGCGGCGCAGCAGCGCCAGGTAGATGGTGATTAGCAA
>JACQDG010000187.1 GCA_016201185.1 Acidobacteriota bacterium
GGAAGGCCGCCAGCCGTTCGGCCGAGGACAGGCCGTTGGGAATGTTCTCCACCAGGACCTCCACCCCGCGGTGTCCGGCAAAAATGCACAGCTCTTCCAGGCTGTTGAAAGCGGCGTCCACTTTCCGATCGTCGTACTCCTCCCCGCTCACCCCGATGTGCTGGATCAGGTACCGGAAGGGGATCATTTCGGCGATTTCCAGGGCGCGCTTGATCTCGTCGGTGGCGGCTATTCGTTTCGCCTTATCCGTTTCCGTGATCGTGATGACGGCGTTGGGCCCGCTGCGGCCCCAGATGGTGTCGCGAAACATCGGCGAGTGCAGGGAATGCACCTTCAGCCCCGAGTCGCGCAACCAGAGAGCCAGCTCCTCGATCTGCGCGCGGTTGTAGTAGTCCAGGTGCTGCCGGGCGCAGAATATCTCGATCTCCGGGATGCCAGCCTTCTCGATCTTGTCGAGCAAGGTCACCGTCAGCCGGTGCTGGACAAACACGTGGGTGGAGAGAACATGCCGCATAAGAGCGTTCGCTGCCTACTACCTACTGGGACGTTAGTATCCTCGCGCCGTGGCTTCCGAGCGAGAGTCCGGCGCCCCTTGCAGCCAGCCGTCCTTCACCAGGATGGCGGCCACATCGCCCTGGGCGCTGACTAGCCGGACCCGGTGGCCCATGGACTCTAGCAGCCGGATCGTGTCGGGTGAAAAGCCCTTCTCTTCCATGTTTAGCACGTCGGGCATCCACTGATGGTGGAACCGCGGCGCATCGACGGCCTGCTGGATGTCCATGCCGTAATCGATGACGTTGAGCAGCGTCAACACAACGGTGGAGATGATGGTCGGTCCGCCGGGCGAGCCCAGCACCAGAAACAACTTGCCGTCGCGCGTGACTAGGGTCGGCGTCATCGCCGAAAGCGGACGCTTCCGCGGCTGGATGGCGTTGGCCTCGCCCTTGATCTGCCCATAGGCGTCCGGCACGCCGGGCTGGGCGGCGAAATCGTCCATCTCGTTGTTCAGCAGGAACCCCAACCCGGTGGCTGTCACGTAGGACCCGTAGCCTCCGTTCAGCGTATAGGTGACCGCCACGGCGTTGCCTTCTGCGTCCACCACCGAGTAATGCGTAGTTTCCGTGCTCTCGTAGCCCGCCGGATTGCCCGCTCGCAGTTCGGCGCTCGGCGTAGCCCGGTCCGGGTGGATGCTGCGTCGCAACTGCTCCGCATAGGTCCGCGAAATCATACCCTTCACCGGGACCTTCACGAAGTCGGTGTCCCCGAAATAGGCCGCCCGGTCGGCGAAGAAGCGCCGCATAGCCTCAACGATGTAGTGAATGCCTGCCGCCGACCCGGCTCCGGACTTTTCATAGTTCGTCCCTTCCAGCACGTGGAGCATCTGCAGAATGCCGGCGCCGCCGGAGCTGGGCGGCGGGGCGGTGATTAGGTCGTAGCCTTTATAAGAGCCCTGCAGCGGCGTCCGTTCGATGACTTTGTACTCCCGCAGATCTTCCAGCGTGATCAAGCCCCCGTGCTTGGCCATGTCCTCGGCCAGCCGGCGGGCCGTCTCGCCTTCGTAAAAATCCTTCGAGCCGTGCTTGGCGGTCCGTTCCAGCGTGGCTGCCAGCTCTGGCTGCACCAGCGTCTCGCCGGGCTCGAAATAGCGACCGTCGCGCAGGAAAATCCGCCGGGAATCGGGAAACAGATCCAGCTTCTTGCTCAGTTCGAGCGAGTGCGCGAGGCCGTAGCTCACCCGGAATCCCTTGGCCGCCAGCTCCACGGCCGGAGCCACTAGGCTGGGCCAGGGCCATGAACCCGCCGCCCCCCAGGTTCCCTGCCGCCGGATGGGTTACAGCCAGCGCCAGGCCCACTGCCACCGCCGCATCGACCGCGTTGCCACCCTGTTCGAGAACCCGCACTCCGGCCAGCGTGGCGTGGTCCTCGCGCGAGACCACTATGGCTTTCCGCGCCCGCACCGGCTGCCGGCTGGCCGCGAAAACAACGCTAACTGCCAATAGGGAAACCAGGGCCAGTTTTTTCATAAGACCCGATTGTACCGGAAAATCACCGGGCTGCGCCGGAGCGGACTTCCTCTGGTATTCTCCTGCTTATGAAAAAGACCAAGCTCTTTCGCCTCTCTTGCCTCCTGCTGCTTTTCGGGACGTCGCCCCTGGCGGCCCAGCAACTCCCTCCTGTCTGGAAGTGGGACTACCCTCAGATCGCAGCAACCGTGAACAAGGTTCGGGCAGGCCGCGTTCTGACTCCGAAAGCCTGGCCGACCGGCGCGCGCGTCGCCGTGGCGCTGTCCTTCGACATGGACGCGGAAACCGGCTTTCTGCGCTCCGGTTCGCTCTCGGCCCAGCCGCTGTCGCGCGGCGAGTACGGCCCCCGCGTCGGCGTGCCGCGCCTCCTTCGGATGCTCGACCAGCACAACGTGCCGGTGACATTTTTCGTCCCCGCCGTCAGCGGCCAGCTCCATCCGGAAACGGTGGATGCCATTCTCAAAGCCCGCCAGCGCCACGAAATCGGCGTCCATGGCTGGGTGCACGAGCGCATCGCGGACCTGCCGGCCGAGGAAGAGCGCACGCTTACCCGTAGGGCGTTCGATTTCTGGACCGAGCGGCTCGGCCACAAACCCGTGGGCATCCGCACGCCTTCCTGGGATTTCACCGGCGAGACGCTCTCCATTATTCGCGACCTCGGCTTCCTCTATGACTCGAGCTTGATTGGCGATGACCGACCCTACGAAGTTCTCGCCGAGGGCAAGCCGACCGGCCTCGTCGAGCTGCCCGTGGAATGGATTCTCGATGACTACACCTACTACAGCTACGACCGGCCCTCGTACGCTTACCACCGCATGTCCGACAGCGACGTTTTCGAGATCTTTCGCGGCGAGTTCGACAAGGCCTACGAGGAGGGCACGCTGTTCCTGCTCACCATGCACCCGTTCATCACCGGGCACCGCTCCCGCCTGGCCATGCTGGAGCGGCTGGTGGTCTACATGAAATCGAAGCCGGGGGTCTGGTTCGCCACGCACGAGCACGTGGCCCACGCAGCCCGGGCGCAATTGCCGAGGCCGTGAGCGGCCCCGCCTACTCGTATCTTAAAGCCACCATCGGGTCCACTTTCATCGCCCGGCGCGCGGGAATCAACGTGGCGGCCAGGGCCACACCGCCCAGAAGCAACGCCACGCCGACGAACGTCGCCGGGTCGGTGGCGCTCACGCCATAGGCAGGGTGGCCAGCGCTCGCGTCAGCCCCAGCGACGCCGCCGATCCCCACTCGCCGCCGAAGCGCCGCTGCCGCAGCCCGTAGCTCAGCACGGCCACCTTGGCGGCCCCGGGCCGGTCGTCCTGCCACACACTTCCCATGTTGTTTTCTCCGGTTCCTCTTTAGACGCTCCCAGCCGCCCCCGGTTAGCCCTTCTAACCGGCCCCCTCCTTTGTGTTGCATAATGAAGGTCTACGGCCCTTGGCGGGCTGCCCGCCGATGAAAATCTGCTACCTCGATTGTTTTTCCGGCATCAGCGGCGATATGTTTCTGGGCGCGCTGGCCGACGCCGGCGCCAATGTCTCAACACTAGGCGAAGAGCTCGGCAAGCTGAACCTGGAGGGGGTTTCCCTGTCCTTTGAAAAGTGCTCGCGCGGGGGGCTGTCGGCCACCCGCTTCACGGTCCAGACCCTGCCGGGCCCTTCTCATCGCCACCTCGCCCGGATCGAGGAGATGATTCGCCGGGCAGGCTTCGCCCCGCGGGTCGAGAAACGCAGCATCGACATTTTTCGCCGCTTGGGCGAGGTGGAAGCGGGTATTCACCAGGTCCCCGTCGAAAAGGTTCACTTTCACGAGGTCGGGGCGGTGGACTCGATCATCGACATCGTGGGCGCTTGTGTGGCCCTGGAGCTTCTGGCCATCGACCACGTGCACTGCTCGGCGCTGAACCTGGGCTCCGGAACGGTCGATTGCGAGCACGGAAAGCTGCCCGTGCCCGCTCCGGCCACGGCGAAGCTGCTCGAAGGAAAGCCTGTCTACTCCCGAGGCCCAGCCGTCGAGCTGACCACCCCGACCGGCGCGGCCATCGTCGCCACTCTGGCGGAAAGCTTCGGGCCCTTGCCGGCGATGCGCCTGGAAGCCACCGGCCATGGCGCCGGATCGCGCGATTTTCCGGAGCACGCCAACCTGTTGCGGGTGATGATCGGCGAAGCCGGCCTCGCCGCCGAAGCAACCGAGATCTGGGTGCTCGAAGCTAACGTCGACGACATGACCCCGCAACTGACCGGCTACGTCACCGAGCGCCTGATCGAGGCCGGGGCGCTGGACGTCATCCTGGCCCCGGTCTACATGAAAAAGGACCGCCCCGGCTTTACCCTCACGGTGCTGTCAAAGCCCGAGGACCGCGAGCGGTTGAGCACCTTGCTGTTCGCCGAAACCACCACCCTCGGCCTGCGAGCCTACCCCGCCGAGCGGCGGGTGCTCGAGCGAAGCTGGGTGGAGGTCGAAACCGGCTGCGGTCGCCTGCGGGTCAAAGTGGCCCGCGACGGATCGGGAATCCGCAACTTCGCCCCGGAATACGAGGATTGCCGCCGCTTGGCGCGGGAAAAGGGCCTGCCGCTGAAAGAAGTCATCCAGAAAGCGAATTTCGCGTTTCTCCAAACGCAGAACCGTGAACCATGAAGTATTTTCTAACCACACCCATTTATTACGTGAACGCCGCGCCCCACCTCGGCCACGCCTACTGCACCATCGCTGCTGACGCCATCAAGCGTTTCCGGCGCATGAAAGGCGAGGAAGCGTTTCTGGTAACCGGCACCGACGAGCACGG
>JACQDG010000188.1 GCA_016201185.1 Acidobacteriota bacterium
CGGCGGCGGCATGAGCTTCGACAAGCGCTCCGGCGCCGGCTTCGCGCTGGCAACGGCTCTCTTGTTCGCTTTCTATTTCTTCTCTTACATCTTCTACGGCTCAGAAACGCCCGGCCTCCAGTGGATGGGCTTTCACGTGCTCGACTACGACGGCAACCCCCCGCGGGCCGGCCGGCGGCTGGTGCGGGCGCTGGGCGCCTTGCTCAGCGCCGCCGCCCTCGGCCTGGGCTATCTCTGGGCCATGGCCGACGAGGAAGCTCTCACCTGGCACGACCGCATGTCGAAGACCTTCGTCACCCGCGATCCCCGGGCGCCTCACCGCTTCCGGCCCCGGGCCATGGGCAGGGATGCCGACTGACGGCTTCAACCGGCGCGAACTAGCCGTCCTGCGCCGGCTTTTCACCCCTTACAGGATCCAAGAGTTTCTGGACAAAGAGCTGGGCTACAACAAGGAAAAGGAGGGCGACACTTGTCGCTCTCCGCGCCGCGTCTTGCGCGACCAGGTGGCCCAGTGCATCGAGGGCGCTTTGTTCGCCGCCGCCGCCCTCCACGTCCAGGGATTTCCTCCCTTGATCGTCGATCTCGAGGCGGTCCGCGACGACGACCACATCCTGGCCGTCTTCCGCCAGCGCGGTCACTGGGGCGCCATCGCCAAATCCAACTACGCCGGCCTCCGGTTCCGCGAGCCCGTCTACCGCACTCTCCGCGAGCTGGTGATGTCCTACTTCGAGCACTACTATAGCCTGGAAGGCAAAAAGACTCTCCGCCGATACTCCCGCCCCGTCAACCTCCACCGCCTCGACCCCATCGGGTGGATGACCGCCGAAGAGGATCTCTGGGCGATCTCCGACTATCTCGCCGGCATCCCCCACCAGCGCCTGCTCACCCCCGCCATGACGCGCCGCCTGAGCCGCATGGACGACCGCCTCTTCGCCGCCGGCAGGGTGGGGGCGGTGGAGTGAAGGTGTAATTTCCCGATAGCCGCTCGGAGCTCAGAGTCGCCATGGCCCAAATATTCGCCGGCACCTCCGGCTTCGCCTACCCGCAGTGGAAGCCCGCTTTTTATCCGGCCGACGCGCCCGCCAAAAAATTCCTGGAGTATTATTCCCGCCGCCTGAACAGCGTCGAGATCAACTACACCTTTCGCCGCCTGCCGGCGGCGAGCACGCTCGAAAGCTGGGTCCAGGCGACCGAGCCGGGCTTTCTGTTCGCCATCAAGGCGCACATGCGTATTACGCATATCCTCCGGCTGAAGGACGCCGCCCAATTCACCGAGGTCTTCCTGCGCTCCATCGACGGCCTGCGCGCCACCCGCCGCCTGGGTCCTATCCTGTTCCAGCTTCCCCCCGGCTTCCGGTGCGATCTGGCCGTCCTGGCCGATTTTCTCGCCCCGCTCCCCGGGGACCTGCGCTACGCCTTCGAGTTCCGCCACGCTTCGTGGCTCGCCGACCCCATCTACCAGCTTCTCGAAAAGCACAACGCTGCCCTCTGCCTGGCCGAATCGGACCACTTCGAAGTGCCCGAGGTCGTCACCGCCGGGTTCGTCTATTCACGGCTGCGAAAGGCGGAATACTCGCCGGAAGACCGCCAGGCGATCGCTGCCAAGGCGCAAAGGCTGCTCTCCGAGGGAAAGGATGTCTTTCTGTATTTCAAGCACGAGGAGACGCCTGACGGGGCGCTTTACGCGGAAGAATTGTTGAAAACCGGGCCAGCCACGTAGCGCAGTCAGACGCCTTCTACCAGGACCATGTCGGTCTTCGCGGCGCGCTGGCGCAAAGCTTTCAAGGGCTGATATTCCGGATCATTGAGAAAGGCTTTTGCCGCATCCAGGCCGGGAAACTGAAGGAGGACCAGCCGTGGCGGCCGCCAATCTCCCTCGAGGACCTCCAAGTTCCCGCCGCGCACGACATACTTGCCGCCGTGTTTGCGAATCAGGGCCGGCACTTCGCTTCTGTACCGTTCAAAGGCGGCCGGATCCTCAACCTCGATGCTCACGATCAGATAAGCAGCCATTGCCTCTCGCCATCCTACCGCGCCCTAACGCTTCTCTTCTTTTCCTTCGCCGCCGGCTCGGCGGCGGCCTCCGCTCCCTTGCTCACCGCCTCGGCGGCCGACTGCACCGGTTTGCGCGCCAGCTCCAGGCTCATCTTCAGCGCTTCCATGATGTCGATCACCGGGGCCAGGTGCGGCGCCGGCGTCTCCACGATCTGCTGCCCCGCCGCCTTCGCCGCGATCATCGCCTGCAGGTTGTCGCGATACGTGTCGTGGTACTTCTCCGGCTCGAACGCCGCCGCCAGCGACTCCACCAGCGTCCGCGCCAGCTCCAGCTCCTTGTCCTTCACCAGGCTGGTGTCGGTGCGGAACTCCTCCACCTGGCGGATCTCGTCGGCGTAATACATAGTGTGCATCAGGATACCGCGCCGCCCCGGCCGCAGGATCACGATGTGCTCCCGGTTGTGCATCGCCACCTTCGCCAGGCCCACGTAGCCGCTCCGCCGCAGCGCCTCGAACAGCAGGGCGTAAGGCTTCTCCCCGGCCTCGTCCGGCGCCAGGTAGTAGGAGCTCTCCAGATAAACCGGATCCACCTCCTCCGCCTTCACGAACTCCAGGATCTCCATCGTCTTGGCCGTCTGCGGCGCGACCTTCTTGATCTCCTCCTCGTCGATCACCACGTACCGATCTTTCTCATACTCATAGCCCTTCACCAGCTCGCTGCGCGGCACCGGCTTGTCCTCCGCCTGGCAGTACAGGACCTGCTTGACGCGGGAGCCGTCCGTCTTGTGAAGCTGGTTGAAGCTGACCGTCTCGCTGCGCGCGGCGCTGTACAATTTGACCGGAAGGGAAACCAGGCCAAAGGTCAGATGTCCCTTCCACACGGTGCTTGCCATACGGTACCCCCCGCCCCTCTGTCTCGCGGGGCATGGAACACGGATATCATAGAATGATACGGATTTTCAAGTTTATGTTTTATGTCCCTTGAGGACTATTCTCGCAAGCGATCGTTCGAGAAGACCCCGGAACCGAAGCCTGCGCCCGTCCCTTCCCTGCCGCCCTCCAACCGCTTTTACGTGCAGCGCCACCACGCCCGCCGGCTGCATTACGATTTCCGCCTGGAAATCGGCGGCACGCTGAAATCCTGGGCTGTCCCCAAGGGCCCCACCCTCGACCCGGCTGAAAAGCGCCTGGCCGTGATGGTGGAGGACCATCCCCTGGAGTACGGCGACTTCGAAGGCAACATCCCGGCCGGCAATTACGGCGCCGGGAGCGTGATGGTCTGGGACCGCGGCGCTTACGAGCTGCTAGGCGACAAAACCGTCGAGCAGCAACTGGAGCGCGGCGACTTGAAGTTCCGCCTCCATGGCCAGAAGCTCCGCGGCGAGTTTGCACTCGTGCGCATGAAGAACCGCGGCAAGGGCAACGAGTGGCTGCTGTTGAAGAAAAAGGACGTCGCCGCCCAGCCGGGCTGGGACGCCGAGAAATTTTCTCGCAGCACCCTCA
>JACQDG010000189.1 GCA_016201185.1 Acidobacteriota bacterium
GATGGCGTAGCGGAGCACCTGGTCGGTGGGCAGCGGGCCGGCGGTGAGGCGGGCTTGCAGCGTTTCGCCTTCCAGGTATTCCATGACCAGGAAGTCGATGCCGTCCTGGTGGCCGATGTCGTGGAGGGTGCAGATGTGGGGATGGTTGAGGCTGGAGACGGCGCGGGCTTCGCGCTCGAAGCGCTGGCGGGACTCAGCGTTCGCGGCCAGGTGCTCCGGCAACACCTTGATGGCGACGGTGCGGTCGAGCCGGGTGTCCTTGGCGCGGTACACCTCGCCCATGCCGCCCGCGCCGATCGGCGCGAGGATTTCGTAAGGGCCGAGGCGGGCGCCAGGGGCCAGCGGCATGGATCCCCTCCTGATGGCCTCTTAGTATACATCCGACGTAGCGCGCGAACGGACGAAAGACAAAGATTTGGTAGCCAAACGCGCTCGGGATAGGATAGAATTACTGTGATTTTGTTTGTCCATCCTCATATAGCCGTGCACACGATGGGCTGACTATTCTGTAAAGGAGGAGGTGTAATGCGTGGCTGAAGTAAGGCTGCAAGAGGGAGAGTCTTTGGAGAACGCTCTCCGCCGCTTCAAGAGGAAGGTGCAGCAGGAAGATATTATTAAGGAAGTGAAGCGCCATTCCTACTACCTGAAGCCGGGGGAGAAAAAAAGGCTCAAGGAAGCCCTGGCCCGAAAGCGCAACCGGAAGAAGTCCCGCCGCGAAGTGGAGTAGTCAGCGCCCTATCACGCCAGCAAACGGTATTATTAAGGCCCAGAGCCGCTGCGGCGGCCAGGGCCGTTTTGAAGCGGAGACAGCAAGGCCCCATCGGGACTGGGGGATGGGAGAAGGATCCTACTCCCGGCGGTCGCGGAGGGGCAGGGACCAGGTGCCAGATGCCAGAGTTTGCGGATCGTACCCTGACGTGCGCGGATTGCGGAGCGCAGTTCGTTTTTACAGCAGGCGAGCAACAGTTCTACTACGACAAGAACTTCAAGAACGAGCCCAAGCGCTGCAAAGCCTGTAAGAGCAAGCGGAGCCATGCCCACGGGGGGCGCGGCCAGCCGGGATCACAGAAGGTGGAGACCTCGGCCGTCTGCTCGCAGTGCGGCAAGCCAACCACCGTTCCCTTCAAGCCGACGCAGGGCCGGCCGGTGTTCTGCCGGGAATGCTTCCAGCAGAGGCGATCGGCGGCGGCCAGCGGCGGGTTGAGCCGGCCGGTGGAGTAGTCGTTTCCCTCGACAATCCCAGACTCGCGGACGCGTCGCCCGCCGGTGCGCCGGGATCAGTGCGAGAATGACACCAGATGCTCTGCGGCGAGACTTTCTACGTCCACAATTTCGGCTGCCGGGCGGCGCAGGCCGACGGCGCGGCGCTGGAGTCCGCCTTGCGGGCGCGGGGGCTGCGGCCGGCAGCGGCCCGGTCGTCCGCCGACCTGGTAGTGTTGAACACCTGCACGGTCACCTGCGCCGCCGATGAGGACGCGCGGCAGGCCGTCCGGCGCGCGCACCGGGAGAATCCCCAGGCCCGCATCCTGGTGACCGGCTGCTACGCGCAGCGAGCGCCGAAGGAGCTGGCGTCCCTGCCGGGCGTGAGCTGGGTGGTGGGCAATACGCACAAGCACCGGATTGTGGAGCTAGTGCAGATCGCCCCTTCCTTACCCGAGTATGAGCAGGAAGCGGCCGCTTCCCTGCCCTTTCACGGGCAAATCTTCGTCAGCGACATCTTGGAGCAGAGGGAATTCCTGGCGGCGCCGGTCGAGGATTCCGCCCACGACCGGACAAGGCCCAACCTGAAAATCCAGGACGGATGCAACAACCGCTGCTCGTTCTGCATTATCCCGTCGGTGCGCGGACACAGCCGCAGCGCCCCGGCGGACAACGTCGTGGAGCAGGTGCGCGGGCTCGGGAGCCGCTACTGCGAGGTGGTGCTTAGCGGGATCAACCTGGGACGCTGGGGGCGAGACCTGGAGGGAAGACCCAGGCTGGCCGGCCTGACGCGGCGGCTGCTGGAAGAGACCGAGGTGGCGCGGCTGCGGCTGAGCTCAGTGGAGCCGATGGACTGGAGCGACGAGCTGCTGGAGCTGATGGCCTCGGAGCCGCGCCTCGCCCGGCACGTGCACGCCCCGCTGCAGTCGGGCTCGGACCGGATCCTGCGCCGGATGCACCGGCGCTACCGGCCGGGGCATTATGCGGACCGGGTTCTGAAGGCGCGGCGGCTGATGCCGCAGGCGGCGATCGGCGCCGACGTGATGGTGGGCTTTCCGGGAGAGACCGAGTTCGATTTCGAGGCTACGCGGCAATTTGTCGCCGGGCTGCCGTTTACCTACTTGCATGTGTTCACGTATTCGGCCCGGCCCGGGACGCCGGCGGCGGAGATGCCTGACCAGGTTCCGGCGACCGTGAAGCGCGAGCGGAACCGGATCTTAAGGGAGCTGGCGGCGGAGAAAGGCCAGGCGTTTCGGAGCTCGCTGGTGGGGCAGACGCTGTCGGTCGTGACGCTGGCGATGCCGCTGGGCGCGACCAAGCTCTACCTGTTCGGCATCTCGGTGGATCAGCAGTTCCGCACCGAATACCTGACCCGACTGGCCGACAGCCCAGCCCTGCACGACATGACGTATCAGGGTCTGCCGCCGTACTACCCGCCCGGCTGGTTCTGGATCGGCGGCCGCCTGGCCGCACTGACCGGCACACCCGCCTGGGAGATGTACAAGCCGTGGTCGATCCTGTCCATCACCGCCGCCATCGCGGTCGCCTTCGTGCTGTGGAAAGCGATGATCCGGTTCGAGACGGCGCTGGTGGTGACCAGCGCCAC
>JACQDG010000190.1 GCA_016201185.1 Acidobacteriota bacterium
AGCCGCAAGCCCTCAGCTTACGGGCGACATCCCGGTAGCGGAATCCTGAGAGCCGGCCCACCTAAGCTGCCACTACAATCGTGTAGTCGCTCTGCGCGGAAGCCGCCGGCAAGGAAAGTTGGGTTTGGCGGTCGCGCCGCGCCTCGATGAGCTTGCGGGCGACGTCCCTGGCTATCTCAAGCGCTTCCGCAACCGTTCGTCCCTGCGCCACAAGCCCAGGCAATTCGTCGGAGGTCGCCAGATAAAGGCCCTCCGGCAGTTGCTCGATATGGATGTGAATGGCGAGTTCCATCTCCATCATCGTAGCACTGGAGACCCGCGAGGTATAATACCCTCCGAAGACTCAACGGGCATCGGCTGGAGAAGCCTGCACGGGAGGGGCACATGAAAAAGCTGCTCGCGTGGCTGTGGCTGGGCGCAGGGGTGGTTTGCGCGCAGTCCATCGACGGGCTGTGGGACGGCGTCATCGTGATGGACGATTTTGAAATTCCCTTCCGCATGGAGCTGGCGCAGAGCGCTAAGGAAGCGCGGGGGTCGTTTCTGGACGGCGATGTAAAGGTCACTTCGACCGCGGGGCAAAGGGACAAACGCAGCTTGCACCTGCGCTTCGACTTTTACAACGCGGACCTGTGGGCGGCGCTGAACAACGGACAGCTCGAGGGCGCGTACGTGCGCCGCACGCGGACCGGCGCAACGACCTATCCCTTCCGGGCCCGGCGTTTCGAGCCCGCTCCCACGCCCGCGGCTCCGGCGGCGTCGATCGGCGGTGAATGGCTCCTCAACACCGACGTTACGGGCCGTCCGAATGTGTGGCGCTTCCTGGTGCGCCAGTCCGGAGCGGAGGTGACCGGAGCTATCCTGCGGCTGGACGGCGACACCGGCACCCTCAGCGGGAAATTTCAAGACGGGAAGCTGGTGATGAGCCACTTTTCCGGTGCGCGGCCGGCGCTGCTCGAAGCTACGCTGACACCGGCCGGCACGCTCGAGGGAACCTTGAACCGCAAGGTGAAGTTTACCGGAGCGCGCGCGGCCGAGGCGCATGCGAAGGGGCTGCCTCAGCCGGCCGATCCTTCGCGGTTCACGAGCATCAAGGACCCCAGCGAGTCTTTGCGCTACAGCTTTCCGGACCTCGATGGCCGCACGGTTTCGAACGCCGACGAGCGTTTCCGCGGCAAGGTGGTCATCGTTAATATCATGGGAAGCTGGTGCCCGAACTGCCAGGATGAGGCGCCGTTTCTGGTCGAGCTCTACCGCAAATATCACGACCAGGGGCTGGAAATCGTCGGCCTGAGCTTCGAAGCCCTGGGTGATGTGGAGCAGGATCGCGAGCAAGCCCGGACGTTCGTGCGCCGCCACGGCATCGTGTACCCGGTTTTGCTGGCCGGTATGGTGGAACCGGGCGCCGTTCCGAAGAAGCTGCCGCAGGTCGTGAATTTCGACTCCTACCCCACTTCCTTCTTCATTGGCCGCGACGGGCGGGTGAAGAGCGTGCATGACGGCTTTGCCAGCCCTGCCACGGGCGAGGAGCACGTCAAGCTGAAGCGCGAGGTGGAAGGCCTGGTAAAGCGCCTGCTCGCGGAGAAGCCACCGGTATCCTGAAGCATTGCAGGGAACAATTTTTCCCCCATGCAGACCACGCGCAGAGAGTTCCTGGGGGCCGCTGCGGTCGTCGCGGCCGGCCCTGCCGCGGCTCCGGCTGGTGAATCCCTGCATGCCTACGACATCGCCAGGCGGCACCGGATCACGCGCGAACAGCCCACGCCGGGGTTTCTCGAGGGCATGCTACTGGGGAACGGCGACATCGGCGTCGCGGTCACCATCCGCCCTGATGCTTTGGGGCTGCACATAGGCAAAGAGGATTCCTGGGACATCCGCGTCAGCGAGGACCACTACCAGCACGTCCTGCCGTTCCCCGACCTGCTGAAGCTGTGGGAGCGGGCTGGAGAAGAGGCCAAACGGCAGGGCAAGCCGGACATGCTGTACCTCGAATCGAACATCGGCTTCTTCCGCGAATACACCAGCAAAGTCACGTCCTCCTATCAAAAGCCCTGGCCGCGTCCCTGGCCGTGCGGGACTGTCTGGGTGCACTGGGATTCCCGCATGGTTCGCCTGCTGCGGCAGACGCTGGATCCTTCCTGCGGCCGCTTCACCGCGGACCTCGAATACGACAACCTGCGCGGCGCTCGCCGCGCCGTCCAGATTGCCTGCTTGGTCAACTGGACTACGGGCCATGTGCTGGCCTGGACCGACGGGCCGGCGCTGTTTCTCTCCGTGGCCTACTATCCGAACCTGGACGACGCCGCCCGGCTGCCGCCGCCGGAAATCGACGGGCAGGCCGGGCCGGGCTTCGCCGACTTTTTCTGCTTGCAGCGCTTCCCGGCCATCGCGCCGACTGAGGAATTACCTGACCCGCCTCCCTCCGAAAAGGACCGCAACTTCGCTTTGAGCGGGCACCTGGCCGGCGCCTGGAAGCTGGAAGGGCTCGCGGAAAGCCAAGCGCTGCTGAAGCGCCGCGCTGCGGGCGCCGGCGACTCCTACACGCGTTACGATCAGATGCAGCGCGTTTTCTTCCGCAACGCCGGCGAGCAGCCGTTCCGCCTGGATGTGGCGCTGTTCACCCCCCGCGACCATCCGGACAACGCCGCCCAGGCCCGGCGGGAGGCAGTCCGGCTTTCCGCTGTTCCGCTGGCGAAGCTGGTCGAGGAAACCGACCATCACTGGAAGCAGCTCTGGTCCCGCTCGGCGGTGGAATTCGAGGACCGGGAACTGGAGCGCATCTGGTATCACAACCAGTATTTCCTGGCCTGCTGCCTGCGGGAAGGGAAGGTGGCCCCGGGGCTTTTCGGCAACTGGACCAGCGGCAAGATCGGCACCGCGTGGCACGGCGACTACCACATGAACTACAACACCCAGCAGGTTTTCTGGGGGGTGTTTTCAAGCAACCACGTCGACCAGCACCTGCCTTACGTGGAGCTGTGCGAGAACCTGCTGCCGCTCGCGGAGGCTTACGCCCAAGAGAAATTCGGTCTGCCGGGCGCCTTCTTTCCCCACTCAGCCTATCCGGCGCCGAGCCGGTCGATCGCCTATCCAGCCCCGCCGTGGGGCTACGAAATTTGCGAAACGCCCTGGACGGTGCAGAGCCTCTGGTGGCATTATTTATACACTCTGGATGAGGCCTTCTTGCGCCGGGCCTATCCTCTGTTGCGCGCGGCGGCCCGCTTCCTGGCGGCCTATGTAAAAGAGGGCCCCGACGGCAAGTATCACATTATCCCTACTGTCTCGCCGGAGAACTGGGGCTTCACGGTCGATTTTCGTCTGAACCAGGACTGCATTGTCGACCTGGCCCTGACGGAATTTGTGCTGGACGCCGCCGTGGAAGGCTCGAAGACCCTCCGAGAAGACGCGGAAGAGAGGCAAAAGTGGGCGGAGATTCGCGCTAAATTAGCGCCTTATCCCAAGGCCCAGGGGCCCTACGGCGAGGTGTGGGTGGATGTGGTGAACGCCCCTCCCGAGTTTGTCTACAACGTTCCGTGCACGCTGGCGCCAGTGTTTCCCGGCGAGCAGGTGGGCATCGGCCTGCGGGAGGAGCAATTAGAGATCGCGCGGCGTACGGCCCGGGTGGTGCGCCTGGAGGGCGGCAACGACCTCGTCTATCAGCCGCTGATCCGCGCCCGCCTGGGGATGCTGGACCTGGAGTGGTTCAAGCGCGAGGTGCGCTACTGCCTGCTGCCGAACGGCACGACGGGCGACCGCGTGCGGCAGGTCGACGGCCGCTACAAGGACTCCAGCAACTTTGACTTCATGATGCCCATGGGAGTCTGGATCGAGAACCTGTCCTTGCCGGCGGTGCTCAACGAATGCCTGATGCAGAGCTACAGCGGCACGATCCGGCTCTTCCCCAACACTCAGGGAATGGGCCCCGCCCGCTTCGAGGATCTGCGCGCCGTCGGGGCGTTTCTGGTGAGCGCCGCTTTTGACGGCCGCACCGTTTCCGGCGTGCGGATTCTCAGCGAAAAAGGCGCCACGGTGCGGCTGGCGAATTTCTGGGGCCGGGCCCGTGCCGAGGTGACGCGGCTCAGGGACCACCAGCGTGTTCCGGCCCGGCAGGAAGGGGAAATCCTGACGTTTGCCACCGAGCCGGGCGAGCGGTACGGGGTGGAGCGGGTTTGAGCCGCCGGCCAGCGCTGGTGCGGGGGCGCTATAGCGTCTTAGTGGTGCGTGGACCCAGCGGATCGATAACCTCAAGAAAAGAGAAGCGGTGAAAATCCGCATCCCGCGTATATATGCGGCGGATGCCGTGCTCACGCATCAGGATCGCAGTGTGAGCATCGTGCAGCAGGTTTCCCCTGACCGCAGGGACCTCGTTCAGGATCTGCGCAGCAACCGCCGAGTGGCGATCGGTCTCCGTGAGCGCGGCGACGTTGGGGGATGCCAGCACCGCTGCCACGAAACGCCAAGCCTCCTGAATAGCCCAAGGTTTGCCTAGCACGCGAGGGTGGGTGGTTACGCGTAGGAATTCATACAGAATACTCCAAGTTAAGTACCAGGGTAGAGACCCTTTGCGCGCGTGGTCCAGCAGGCCGCGACACACTGCATGTTCCGGGCAGGCCGAGTTGGCGGCATAAACAAGGACGTTCGTGTCAATAACAAACACTATCGCCCTTCCATGGCCTGGTAGAGGGCATCTCTGTCCGCGAGGTCTACAAGAGTGGTCCCGCCATCAAAAACCGGCAGGGGCGGAAGCTGGCCAGACGCTTTCTTAGGCGCCTCGAGCAGCAAACGGAGGGCGCTTTCAACCAGTTCGGACATAGTACGGCCTTGTCTCGCCGCTTCCTGCTTCAAGCGGCGTACGAGACAGTCGTCGATAACCAGGGTGGTCTTCATATG
>JACQDG010000191.1 GCA_016201185.1 Acidobacteriota bacterium
AACCCGGCCCTGGCTGACCTGCTGTTTTCCGCGATCACCCGAAACTCCACCACCCGCGAGCGGCTCATGGAGTACGTACAGCAGTTGTCCGTGGAGCGCGAACAGGAGTGGGAGATCGCCAACCGGGAAGCCCAGCGTTGCCGGGAAGTGTTGGCCAAGCGCCCGCCCCAGCCGCCGGTCAAGAGGCCGGCTTCTGCACCCAAGCCCGAAGCACCCGCTAAGAAGGCAGCGCCTACGCCTGAGCCCTAACAGCCGCTCCCTGAGCAGGGGAGGCAGTTCCTCAAGCGGCCTTTCCGCTCTGCACCTCCCGAATAACCTCGAACAACATGTCTACATCCGATGGGCGGGTGTGGATGTGTGTCGAAACCCGGAACTTGTCCGATTCCAGCGCCCAGATCCGCCGCTGCTTGCACATGGCCCAGACCGGCTTCAGGTCCAGGCCTTTGATTCGGAAACTGACAATGCCGGCGTACATGCGCTCGTCGGCCGGAGTCAGCATCTCCACGTTAGGGAGGGTTCGAGCCTTCTCGTAAACTCCTCTTGCGAGCTGGTGGATCCGGTCGTAGACCCGCCCGGGTCCTATCTGCTTCAAAAAGCGCACCCCGGCCAGAAAGCCCTCAAAGATCGCCCGGTTGTTCGTGCCCACCATCTGGAAGCGTGCCGCCTTCAGCTCTTCTTTCTTGTCCCAGCCCGAGGTGACTACGTTCACCCACAGCCGGTCCAGCATTTCCTCCCGGCCATAGAGGAGGCCGCAGCCGGCGGGCGCAAACAGCCACTTGTGCGGGCTGCTGGCGAAGTAATCGCAGCCCAGGTCCGCCAGCCGCACCGGGATCTGGCCGTTGATGTGGGCGCCGTCGATCACGGTGATCACTCCCTTCGACCGCGCCGCGTCGCAGATCTGCCGCACCGGCATCACTAGCCCGGTGGTGGTGGTGATCCCGCTGAAGCTCAGCACGCGGGTGCGAGGGCCGATGGCCGAAACCAGTACGTCGGCGATCTGCTCCGGACTCGAAGGTGGAATCGGCAGCTTCACCTGCCGCACCTGGATTCCGTGCCGCGCTTGTCGCTGTAGCCAGCAGCAGGAGCCGCCGGGATGCTCGTGGTCGGTCATGATCACTTCATCGCCCGCCTTGAGGTCAAGCCCGTTGGCGATGGTGCTCATGGCCTCGGTGGCGTTATGGGTCAGCGCCAGGTCTTCCGGGCGGCAGCCGACAAACTCGGCAATCTCTTTCCGGTGCTCGTCCAGGGTCTCGTAGCCCCAACGCGGATACTCTTCCACCATGAGGGCGGCGGATCGGTTCAGGTAATCGACGATGGCCTCCACCACGACTTTCGGCGCCACTCCCAGACTGCCGTTGTTCAAGAAGGTCCGCCAGTCCGGCAGCAGAAACTGCTCCTTCCGGATGCGCCCCCAGTAAGCTTCCGGGTCCCGCTCCAGCACGCTCTTGTCGGGCAGCGGAGGAGCCGCGGTCGCCCCCCTGGCGGGCGGCAGGCCGAACAACGCCGCGGCATACGCGGCCCCTTTCAACGCCTCACGACGATTCATGACATCACCTCGCTGTTTCCCGGGCTGATTCTATCATGAAGGTGGCGTGGCGCCGGAGGAAGAGCCTGGCAAGTTAGAATAGGCGTTTCCATCTTTACCAGGATGAAGGGCAAAGAAAGACTAGTTTTCAACATCTGTTTTGCCGGGGTGCTGTTGGCCTCTTTGGGCATCTTCTGGCTGCACTGGGACGTATACGAGCTGCAGGGCGACGACCTGTTCCTGATGCAGGTCAGCCGGCGGATCGCCGCTGGCGAAACGGCCCAGATCCTGGCCCCGCAGCACGTGCACTGGCAGCCGTTGTTTCGGCTGATCCGCCTCTATTTCGACCTGCATTTTCCGGATAAGTACCCGGGGTTGCACGCCGTGGTAGTGGCGGCGCACGGCTTTTCCGTCTGGCTCCTGTTTCTGCTGTGCCGCCGTTACTGGTCCAGCCCTTGGGCGGCGCTGGCGGCAGCCGCCGCCTTCGGATGCTCGACCGCAGGCATTGGAGCGGTGGTATGGAAGGCCGCCTCCCATTTCGTGCTGGCCTGGCCTTTTGTTCTGGGTGCCGTGTACTGTCTAACCCGGCTCCAGGGCCGGCGGGCGGGTTGGTGGTTGGCCGGTTCCTTTCTCTGCCAGTTGGTCGCACTGGGGATTTTTACCGGTGCCGTGGCCGTTGTGCCCGGCATCGCCTTGGCTTATTTCCTCCTGGAACGGCCCCACGCGAAGCACCCGGGACAAGACTCGGCCGCCGGAGGCTGGCGCGATTTCCTGGTCGTGGCCTCTGGCGGCGGCACGATTGTGATCGGGCTTGCAGCCTGGCTTCTGTTTGTCTTGCCTGCAATCGACACCCGGCACTATTTTGGGGGCCTTTCGAGTTCCCAGGGCCGCTTGGCTGTAATCTCCGAAGGCGTGCTGAACACCATCCACGCCTATTGGATCCAAGCCGCGCGGGCGCTGGGGACTACGCACGAGCCTTCCGTCCTCTGGTTCGCTATTCCTGCGGCGGTTCTCATTACAGCGGGTTGGCGGCGGCTGAATCTGCGCTGGATCGCCGTGGCCATGGTGCTGACGGCGCTGCCGTTGCTTCTCATCTTTGGTGTGCGGCGAACTTTTGAGGTCGAGTACCTGTCGCGCTACGCTTACCAGACCTTTACCTTTTGGGCCGTGATCGCCGGCAGCGCTGTGGAAGCGCTTCTGCTGCTGGCCGAGGATCGTCCGGCGCTGCGGACCGCCCTCCTGGCGGTGCTGCTTGCAGGCGGCGGTGTCTTTGGCTGGGAGAATCTCCGGGCGTCCGCTCACCTGAGGGAGGTCTCCCGTCGGGACGAAGGACGGCGGCGCGAGTTCTGGCAGGGCTGGGCTGCTTTCTTCGGCGACGCCGCGGCGCGCAGCCTCCACGCCGGCGTCACGCTCACCGTACCGCCGATGTCCGTGCCGGTTTTCAACCTGTGGGGACACCACAGCCTGCATTCTAACCATTACGACATTCGCGCGATCTTTGAAATGAGCTATCCCGGAGGGAAGTCTGGCATCGCCTTGTCGAATGGAATTCCTCCCGAGGAAGACCAGTTTCATTTCTGGCGGGAGGTAGGAAAGAGCCGGGTCCATCTGGCTGCTTTCCGGGCCGTCTCGCTGCCCCAGACGCCTTTCGCCCTGGATGCGCAAATGACGGAGCAATTTCAGGCTACTGCCGTGTTGAGAGTGACGCCGGCTCCCGACGGCACACAGATCGCCCGGCTTCCCCCGGCTGCCGACGCCGAATGGATGCTGCTCTGCCTGGAGGGGAAAGAGCCGCCCGCCGAGGCTTTACAGCTCCGCCTGGGTTCGCACCTTCTGCCCGGCTGGGAGTACACGCTGTCCCTCCAGGACCCCGGTGGCTGGCGTCGCCATTGGATCGTTCCGTCCATCATTCCCGGCTGGAATCCCGCAGTCGGCCAGGAGCTGCATGTTGCGCCGGTGGGCGGCAAATACGAGGCCCCCCGCGTTACCCTGCTGGAATTGGGAGTGCTGCGCTAAAGGCTGGACGCCGTTCACCGCGCCGGCGCCCCGGCCTGCCCCGCCGGAGGAAGGTAAAAGATCCAGATCGACTTGCCAACACGCGCGAAAGGCTTCTGCTCCCGATACCACCTCGTGTAGTCCGGATTCACGCGAAGCCCGACCAGGTGACTTACGCTGATTGCCACCCAGCCCGAGTCGTGTCCGAACCATGGCAGCGCCTTGGCCGGGACCCCCAGCCTGACGGCGTTGCTGGTGCCGAAATAGCTCAACTGAATGCTTGTGATGTGATGCTCGCGGGTGTAGCGCGCCAGCCGCGCCAGGTCCTGGCCCCAGTCCAGGTTGCTGTCAGCGAGAAACCGTTCCTCCCTGCCGCGGGCCAGCTCGTTGAAATAGGGGAGGTAGTCCGGATGGGCGGCAACCGACTCGACAACGTGCCAGGCAAGCAGCGCCATCGCGGCAGCTTGCCAGAGGCGCCTGCGCCTGTACCGGCTTTCCGCGTCGGCGAATAAGGCCGCTCCCAATATGGCAAAGAAGGGGAAGATGGGCAGCGCGTGCCGCACACCGATATTGATGTGACTCGTCATGGCGACGGCCATGATGACCCCGGCCGCCCATACCGGGTATAGGCGAGCGCGCGACCGGCCGGCTGGCCGGAAGAGAGACAGGCCCACGCCTGAGGCCGCCAGCAGCAGCAGCGGGAAGGTAGTCTTCAGACCTACGGCCACGGGAAAATAATACCACCAGCCTCCCATGGACCGTTTGCCGAGCAGGTAGGCGAGGTGACCCTCCTGGTTGTGGCTGGAGACGACGATCAATCCTTCCCAGAACCGCGGCGCCGGCATCACTCGAAAGCCAACGGACTGCAGCAGAAGGCGAGGAAGGCTCCCGGGCGGTCCCAAATTGAACGTGCTGTGATAGTGATGGCCGGGAGGAATGGCGAAGCCCACATCGAACTTGTAACCGGCCCAGACGATCAGCGCAGCCAGCGCGCAGAAGGCGCCCGCTCGCAGGAGGCCCTGCCCAAAGTGGCGCAGATACGGCCGCTGGCCGGCGCGCCATCTTCCCCAGCGGCTGGTCAGAAAATAAGCCGCGGCGATCGGCGGCAGGAAGGCCAGGGCGGAGAATTTGCACAGTGTCGCCACGGCAAAGGCCGCTGCCGATGCCAGGCAGTACCGCCAGCCGGGTTGCTCGCACCACTGCCACAAGAAAAACGCGGCCATCAGAATGGTGGCCGCCGCGGCCATGTCGACCGTAGCCAATGAGGCGTGCGCGATCAGGTTGGGGCAGCAAGTGGCCAGCAGGCACGCCGCCACTGCCGCCTTGGAACCGTGGAGCAGCAGGCTCCAGCGGTATACGAAGTAGAACAACAGGACGGCGAAAATCAGGTTGCCGGCGCGAGCCAGGGACAATGTTTTCCAGTAATAATCCAGCCGGTACAGCCCCCAGGCGCCGTTTCCCCACATCCCCGCGCCCTGCAGGGCCCGCATGCCCGCGAAGTAGTAGGGCAGCGCCGCCAACGCCAATCTCGCCAGGGGCGGATGCTGCGGTTCGATACGGTAGACCGCTTTTTCCAGATATTCCAGGCCGCAAGCGATATGCATCTGTTCATCGGTGGTATCGTTGAACACGCGGTAGGTCAGGACGATCCGTCCTAGAAAGGCCGCCAGAATTATCAACAGCCAGAGCCGCAGTTTCACCATCCAAGTCTCGATAGCGTGGAATTCCTGATTCTGCCATAAAGCCCGCCGCCGGACTGCGGATCTTCATCCCTTGTCGAAACCCCGCAATGGATGCTATCAACGTACTGTATGCCGTGGCAGTGCCATATTTGCGGGGAAGCTTCCGAGGAAATCTGCCCCTCCTGTACCAAGGATGTTTGCCCGAATCACATCTGCGAGCATTGCCACCGCTGCAGCGATTGCTGCACCTGCGAGGAGGAAGCCGCCTAGTGCTGAAGCCGACTATTTTTCGGGAATACGACATTCGCGGTATTGCGGAGCAGGAACTGTTGAGTCTCGACGTGGAGCAACTGGGACGGGCCATCGGGACCTACCTGCGCCGGGCGCACCAGCCGCCCGGTAGCCGGCTCGTTAACGTGGCGCGGGATTGCCGGTTGAGCTCTGAGCGCCTTCGGGATGCCCTTGTGGCGGGCCTGGTGACGAGCGGCTGCGAGGTCACCGACCTCGGCGTGGTTCCCACCCCGCTGCTCTACTACGCCTCCTTTCACCTCCAGGCCGATGGCGGCGTCATGATTACCGGCAGCCACAATCCGCCCGAGTACAACGGCTTCAAAGTGATGTGCGGCCGCTCCACCATCCACGGCGAGGAAATCCAGAACCTGGAGAAAATGATCCGGGTCCGGGATTTCATCACCGGTGTCGGTGACGTTCACGGGCATGATATGGCGGCCCCTTATGTTGAGGAAATTACCGGCCAGTTTTCACTTTCCCGCCGGGTGAGAGTGGTGTTCGATACCGGCAACGGAACCGCCGGTCCGGTCATGCACCGGCTGCTCGAGCGCGTCAACTGCGAGCCAATCGAGCTGTTCTTCGAAATGGACGGCCGCTTCCCGAACCACCACCCCGATCCCACCGTCCCCGCCAACCTGGCTGCGCTGGTCGCCAAGGTGAAGGAGACCGGGGCGGAGCTGGGCATAGCGCTGGACGGCGACGGCGACCGTATCGGCGCCGTGGACGAGAAGGGCAGCGTCATTTGGGGCGACCAGTTGCTGGCCGTCTATGCCCGCGAAATTCTGACCCGCAAGCCCGGCGCCACGTTCATTTCCGAAGTGAAGGCGTCCCAGGTGATGTACGACGACATCCGCCGCCACGGCGGCCGCGCCGTGATGTGGAAGACCGGCCACTCCCTGATCAAGGCCAAGATGCAAGAGGAGAAGGCCGAACTGGCCGGCGAGATGAGCGGGCACATGTTTTTTGCCGACAGGTATTACGGATATGATGACGCCCTCTACGCGGCGCTGCGCCTGATCGAGCTGGTGGACCGCGTCGGCGGCCCGCTCTCCCAGTTGCTGGCCGATCTGCCCCGCACCGTCACGACTCCCGAAATCCGCGTGGATTGCCCGGACGAGGAGAAGTTTTCCCTGGTCGAGCGGGTGAAGGAGCGCTTTCGAAAAACTCACCAAGTCATTGATGTTGATGGAGTTCGCGTCCTGTTTCCAGAGGGCTGGGGCCTGGTCCGCGCCTCCAACACCCAGCCTGTGATCGTGCTCCGCTTCGAGGCCTCGCGCCCCGAATTGCTCGCGCAGTACCAGCGGGAAGTGGAATCGGCGATTGCCGCCGCCGCAGGTGACTGACCTGCGCCTCCCATGACGCCCCTCGATCTGTTCCAGCCCCCCGTTCGCGACTGGTTCAACCGAACCTTTTCCGCCCCCACGCCGCCGCAGATTCTGGGCTGGCCGGCGATCGCTGCCGGGAGGAATGCGCTCATCCTGGCGCCCACCGGCTCAGGCAAGACGCTGGCTGCCTTCCTCTGGGCCATCCAGTCGGTGATGCAGAATCGGGACGATGGGCGGCCGAACGGCGTCGAGGTGCTCTATGTCTCGCCCCTCAAGGCCCTCAGCAACGACATCGAGCGCAACCTGCGGGCGCCGCTCGGTGGCATCGAAGGTGCCGGCGGCATCCGCGCGGCTGTGCGCACCGGCGACACTCCGCCGGCCCGCCGGCGGGAGATGGCCCGTCGCCCGCCTCACATCCTGATCACCACGCCGGAGTCTCTTTTCATCCTGCTCACCGGCCCGAATCGGGAACGCATCTTTTCCGGCCTGCGTTTCGTGATCGTCGACGAAGTCCACGCCCTGGCCGGAAACAAGCGCGGCGCCCACCTCTCGCTTTCGCTCGAGCGCCTGGTCGAGCTGGCCGGGGAGTTCCAGCGGATCGGCCTTTCAGCCACGGTCCGCCCGGCCGAGGAAGTTGCCAGATTCCTGGGTGGGGAACACCCCGTAGATATCATCGATGCTGGCCGGCGGCGGCAGGTCGATGTCAAGGTCGTCTCGGCCGCCGAGGATTATTCCGTCCTGCCCGAAACAGGGATGTGGCCGAAGATCATCCCCGAGCTGCTCGAGTTGATCCGTTGCCACCGCACCACGCTGGTCTTTGTGCAGAACCGCGGCCAGTCGGAGCGGGTCGCCGTCTGGCTGAACGAATCCGCCGGCGAGCAACTGGCCGAGGCCTACCACGGCAGCATGGCCCGCGCCGCGCGCCTGGACATGGAAGCCCGGCTGAAGGAGGGCCGCTTGCGCTGCCTGGTCGCCACCTCGGCGCTGGAACTCGGCATCGACATCGGCTCCATCGAGCTCGTCATCCAGTTGCAATCGCCCAAGTCTGTCACCCGCGCGCTGCAGCGCATCGGCCGCTCCGGCCACCTGGTCAGCGCCACCAGTAAGGGCCGCTTTTTTCCCACCTTCCGCGACGATCTGGCCGAATGCGCCGTCATCGCCCGCCTGCTCGAAACTGGCTTCCTCGAATCCACTCGGGTGCAGCGCAACGCTGTGGACGTGCTGGCCCAGCAGATCGTCGCCTGCGCCGCCGTCAAGCCGATCGAGATCGACCGCCTCTATGCCCTGGTTCGACGCTCTTACTGCTACCACGATCTGCCGCGGCCCCTCTTCGATCGGGTCGTCGAGATGCTGGCCGGCCGCAACGTGCGGGAGCTCCGCCCGGCCATCTCGCTCGATGCGGTGAACCACCGCGTGGCGGGTCTTTCCCACAGCCGCAGGCTGGCGGTGCTCGGCGCCGGCGCCATTCCCGATCGCGGCCTGTATCCCGCCTATCTTCCGGGCAAGAAAACCAAGGTCGGTGAGCTCGACGAGGAGTTCGTCAATGAAACGCGCGTCGGCACGGCCTTCTTGCTCGGTTCGAGCACCTATCGATTGATGGAAATCACCCCGAACCACGTCATTGTTGAGCCCGCGCCGGGTGCCGCCCTGCCAAAACTGCCCTTCTGGAAGGGCGAGGGCATCGGGCGCAGTTACGAGCTCAGCCTGGAATTGGGCCGCTTCCGCCGCGAGCTCGACCTCGACGACCCGCAGTTGCTCGAGAAGCTCGAAGCCGAGTGTCGGCTTGACCGGCGCAGCGCTTGGAACCTCCGCGAATACTACCTCCGGCAGCGCCAGGAAGCCGGCCCGCTGCCGAACGACCGGCGCCTGCTGGTTGAGACCTTTCCGGACGAGCTGGGCAACTGGCGCCTCGTGATTCATTCCGTTTTCGGGGGACGCATCAATAGCCTGCTGGAGATGCTGGTGGTCAAGCAGGTGGAGGAGACCTGCGGCCTGCGGCCCGAATCGATGCGCACCGACGATGGCGTCGTGCTGGTTTTCCCCGGCGGCGAGCGGCCCCCGGGCAATCCTCTCCGGGGGCTCACCTTCGCCCGCGCCGCCGAGCAGGTGAAGGAAGAAGTCCTCGGCTCGGCCCTCTTCGCTACCGTCTTCCGCCACTGCGCCAGTCGGGCTCTGCTGCTGCCCCGGCCGCTCCCCCACAAGCGCGCCCCGCTCTATCTCAGCCGCATCCGCGCGGCCAGCCTGCTGGCCCAGGCTTCGACCATTCCTGAATTTCCCCTCGTCGCAGAAGCGGCCCGGGAATGCCTCCAGGACGTTCTCGACTACGAAAACTTCCTCCGTATCGTCGGCTCCATCGAAAGCGGTGAGATCGAGATGGTCGAGACCGAGCGCTCCGCACCTTCTCCCTTCGCTGCCGCCTTGCAGTTCAGCTTCGTCGCCGCCTTTCTGTATGGCTACGACGCGCCTGCCGCCGAGCGGGCCGCGCAATTGGCGCCCATCAACCGCGAGATGCTGGCCCAGATCCTCTCGCCGGTCGAGATGGGTCGCCTGCTGCGGCCTGCAGCGATCGAGGCCGTCGAGGCGGAGCTGCAGTTCCGCACGCCGCTCCGCCAGGCCCGCTCGCCGGAGGACCTGCTCGAAATCCTGGTCCGGGTCGGCGACCTGGGCGAGGTCGAGTTAGCCGCGGTCTGCCGCGTGCCGGGTCTGGTCACACTGCTGGAAGCCGACGGCCGTGCCTGCTCCATCGTGCTGGCCGGCGAGCGTCGTTGGATCGCCGCCGAGGATGCTTCTCACTACTCCCCTCGCCCGGACTCTTTTGTAATCCGGAGCTACCTCGAAACCCACGGCCCGTTCCGCGTGGAAGATTTGATCGCGCGCTACGGACTCTCCGAGGAGGCGGTGCGAAAGGCCATTGACGAGTCCGGCGTTGAAGTCGTTCCCGTATCCGAGCCGCGACCGTTAGGGAGCGGTCCCCTCCTCTGTGCCCGCCCGATTCTCCAGCGCATCCACCGCGTTTCGCTGGGCATTCTGCGGCGCGAAATCGAGCCCCGCCCCGTCGAATCCTACGCGCGGTTCGCGCTGGACTGGCAGCACGTGCTGCGGCCGGCTCCGCTCCTCGACGTTCTGGAGCAACTGGAAGGCTTCCCGCTTCCGCTCGCGGCGTGGCGGCAGATCCTCGGCGCGCGGGTGGCGGATCTTCGGGAGCTCGAGGATCTGGTGCGCTCCGGCCAGATCGTGGCGGCTGGCCTGAAACCGGGGTGGTTTACCTTCTTCGCCCGCGGCCGCGGCGCCCTCTTCCTGCCCTCCGCCGAAGCCCCGTTGAGCCGCAGCTCCTCCCGGCTGCTCGACTATTTGTCAGAGCAAGGTCCCTCCCTGATGGCCGACTTTCGCCGCGACACGAACCTGACTCTATCAGCCATTCATACCGCACTCGCTGAGCTGTTCTGGGCCGGGCGCGTCTGCTGCGACTCGCTCGGAGAAATAGAGCGCCTGGAGCGCCCCACGCGCGCCCGCCGCGAATCGCCTGGCCTGCGCCCAGTCCTGCTCGACCCGCTCGTACGCCCCACCCGCGCCGAGGCCATGGCCCGCTTCCGGCAGGCGTTTCGCAAGGCGCCAGGGTGGGAAGGCCGCTGGTCCGTTATCCGCACGCGCAGCATTCTGGGCTCCGCGGCGCCCGAGGAAGCGCGCCGGGAGCTGGCCGCTGTGGTGTTGAACCGTTACGGCGTCTTGGCCCGGGAGTGGCGCCGCAACGAGGAGTCCCCACGTCTCTGGAGCGAGTTGTTCCCCGAATGGGAGCGCGGCGAGTGGCGCGGCGAATTGCGCCGCGGGCATTTTCTCGACGGCTTGGCCGGCATGCAGTTCGCCGTCCCCCAAGCAGTGGAACGGCTTCGGGAAGCTCCTGTCTCCGCCTTCGTGCTGCTGAACACTTGCGACCCGGCCAACCCTTACGGCGGCGATCTTTCCCCCGATCCCCGGTTTCGCATTTCCCGCCGTTCCGCCAATCGCGTCTTGTTCGAAGACGGCGTCTGTGCTCTGTACAGTGAGAATCACGATGCTCGTTGGTGGGTCCGCCCGAGCGACGAGCGCGCCCTCACCGCCTATCTCGACGGGCGCGCAGCCGATGCCTTCGCCGTCCAGGAAATCAACGGCGTGCCAGCGGCCGAGAGCGAGTTTGCGGCTCTGCTACTGTCGCGAGGCTTCAGCCGCCAGCCGGCAGGTGCGCTACGCCGTGGGCTTGTCCCGCACCGGATGGTCGCCCCGTAACAGCCCACACGCCGCCTCTCTAAAGGCGGCTTGATATCAGGGGGGGCTCAGCCCCTGCTGGGCCATCAAGGTAAGGTTGGCGGAGTACAGATGTGATGCTCAGCAGCGTATACTGAATGAAGGAGACCGCACCATGAAATACAAGGTGGTCTTGCAGCCCACGGAGGAAGGTTTCAGTGTTTCATGTCCAGGGCTCCCTGGCTGCTGGTCGCAAGGAGCCACCGAGCAGGAAGCTCTCGACAACATCCAGGATGCCATTCGCGAATACCTCGCTGCCGTTTCCGAATTCTTGCAGGGCGCCGACATCCGGGAAGTAGAGGTGACGGTCTGAGGTGCCGAAACTTGCCGGTATCCAGCATCTCCGGGCCGTCCGGGCGTTGGAGAGGGCTGGCTTCAAGGTGGTCCGCCAGGGCAAGCACATCGTGATGTCTGACGGCCTAAGGTTTCTGACGATTCCACGCTCCAATCCGATCCACGCTGTAACCATGGGGGGGATTAT
>JACQDG010000192.1 GCA_016201185.1 Acidobacteriota bacterium
GTTTTCCTTTTCCATCGGCCTCGAGGGGAATCAGCCAGAGGCGGTGATCCTCGGGCTCCTGGTCGATGACGCGAAAGTCGCGCTTTTCCTTCTGCGCTTTCTCCTTTTCCGGCAGGGGCGGATCGGGGGCCAGAAAAGCGACCTGCTTGCCGTCGGGCGACACTTTGAAGCCGCCCAGGTCCACCTTGGATTCCGTCAGGCGCTCGGCTTCGCCGCCGTCGGCGCGGATCCGCCACAGGTCGTTCTTCCCGCCGCGGCTGGACAAAAAGAGAATCCATTTGCCGTCGGGCGACCATTGTGGTTGATCGCAGGATTTTTCGCCCCGGGTCAGTTGCAGCTCGCCGGAGCCATCGGCGCGGGCAAGGAACAAGTGCGTGACGGTCTCGCTCCGCTCACCCTCCATTTCGGCCCAGCTCTGGGCGTAAACGACGAACTTGCCGTCGGGAGAAGGAACCACGCTGCTGACCGAATGGACCTTCAGAGCGAGCTGGGGAGTCCATACCTCGGCGCAAAAGGCAGCGCCGGCCGCCAGCAAAACTGCAAATACTATCTTTCGCATGAGCAAATGCTAGCACAGCGGGAAGGCGCCAAGGCCGCGAGGCGAAGCCGCGGCAGGGCGCAGTTCGTCGTTCAGGAGCGCCAGAAAGCCCACCATTTCCGGCGGTGGCGGATTCTGGGAGCAGGAGGCTTGATGACCCTGCTTTCCAATACGGCGCGGGGAACCTCCAGAAACAACTGGCCGGCCACTTCGTCCCCCCAACGATCCGAGACATAGGCGAAACAGTCGGCGAGCACCGGCGGGCGCTTCTCCAGGTCGTGGCCGTCGGAGGCGATGACGTGCACCAACCCGGCATTCATCATGGTGATGGCGGCGTCCCTGGCGTGGGAGCCAAAATGGCCCAGCAACGATTGGCCGGTGACCTGAATCAGGCAGCCGCGCTGGATCCAGACTGCGAGCCGCGAACGGTTCCCGCGGAGCATCGCATTCCGCTCCGGGTGGGTGATGATCGGCGTCAGGCCTACTTGCCCCAAGCGGGCGAAGATCTCCGAGGAGCCGTGGGAAATGACCGCTTCGGCAAATTCCACCAGCAGATAACGGCCGCCGTTAATAGTGAACCGGGAGGGGTCGGCCAGGGCGGCCTCGATGTTGTCATAGCTGAGGCGAAAGTCGCAGCCCCGGTGGATGCGCGGCTCCGGGCCCACGGCGGCCTCGAGCGCCAGCCGCTTCTGCTCGTTCTGCTCCGGCGAGTAGGGAAAGCGGCTGTTGGCGTGGGGCGTCGCCACCAAGTCGGTGGTGCCGTTTTGGGCGGCCAGACGGCACATGGCGATGGCGGTCGCTTCGTCGGGCGGCCCGTCGTCGACCCCCGGCAGCAGGTGACAGTGAATGTCGATCATGCGCCCGCTACGTGCCCACGCTCACCCAGCGCTTCTCGGCGGCAGCGCGAACGGCGGCGTCCAGCACGGCCTGGTTCCTCACGCCATCCACAAAGTCGGGGTGGATTTTCGACCTCGACTCCAGCGCCTTAAGGAAGTCATAAACGGAGTGGGTGAAAGTGTGCTCGTAGCCCAGAATGTGGCCGTCGAACCACCAGTTGTCGGCGTAGGGGTGAACACCCTTGCTTACGCATAGGATTTCGTTGAATCCCTGCGCATCGGGAGCATCCTCGGCGTCGTAGAACTTCAATACATTCAGGTGCTCCAGGTCGAAAGCCAGCGAGCCCTTACTGCCGTTGATCTCGAAGGTGTTCTGATTCTTGCGCCCGCGGGCGAAGCGGCTGGCCTCGAGCGTGCCCACCGCGCCGTTCTGGAAGCGGACAATCATCTCGGCGGCGTCGTCCACCGTGACTTTCTTCATCTGCTTGGAGCCCGGGGCGACGGGACGCTGCCTGATGAACGTCTCGAGCGTGGCGGAGATTTCCATGATCTCGCCGCACAGGTAGCGAGCCAGGTCGATGATATGCGCGCCCAGGTCGCCCAGAGCACCGGAGCCGGCCGAGGCCGCACTGAAGCGCCACACCAGGTGCAGGTCGGGCGACATGGCCCAGTCCTGCAGATAACGGGCACGGAAGTGATAGAGCTGGCCCAGGCGGCCTTCCTCGATCATTTTCTTGGCCAGGGCGACGGCCGGCACCCGGCGGTAGTTGTGCATGACCAGGTGGCGGACCTTGGCCTTCTGGACCGCCGCAAGCATCTTCTTGGCTTCTTCCAGCGTGTTGGCCAGGGGCTTTTCGCAGATGAGGTGCTTACCGGCGGCGGCGGCGGCCAGCGCCATTTCGCAGTGCAGGTCGCCGGGTGTGGCAATGTCCACTAGGTCGATATCCGGCCGGGCGACCGTCTTCTTCCAGTCAGTCGAAGCCTCCTGCCAGCCGAAGAGCTGCCGGGCCCTTTCCGTCTCCTGCGGATGGCGCCCCACGATGACCTTCATTTCCACCGGAGGAGCATCGGGAAAAAACATGCTGACATTGCGATAGGCTTGGCTGTGGGCCTTGCCCATGAACTTGGTCCCCAGTAGCGCTACACGGATCGGCATTTTCCCCTCGTTCCGGATGAATTGGAATTTTTCCTGCCAGAAGCTTCAGATGAACAGCTCTTCGTCCTGTGTGGCCTTCTCGACGGTGGGACGTCCCCGGCGGGCCAGGTACTCCACCACGGCGCGGATGGCAGCCGCCACCGCCTGGATCTCGCGCACCGGGGCCAGGATAATCCGCTGCACTTGAGCGGTGGTTTCCTCTACCCGGTCCAGCGTGATCACCACGGCCCGGTCCAGGCGCTCCAGTTGCGTCCGGGTCCGGCTGCTGACTTCGGTCAGCAAGTCATCGACACGGGCGACCTGGGCGCGGGAGGACTCGGCCAGCTCCTGCAGCTTGGCGGACAGTTCCCGAACCTGCTGCCGGGTCTCCTCCACGGCGCGCCAGGTGGAATCGGCCACGGGTTCCCACCGGTCGGCAAAGCTGGTTATCCTCTGCTGCGTGGCCTTCAGGCTGCGGTTCAAGCTCCATAGAATGAGCATCTGGACCACAAGAGCTAGCGCCGCCACCCCCGTGAAGATTGTCAGAATCAGTTCCAAACGTGGATCCATGCGCTAGAACCTCAGGTGAAGGCCGGAGACGCCGTTCTGCCCAGCCGCCAGATTAACCACCCGTGGTTCCCTCCGGCGCCGACGGCTGCCCCGTAGCGGTGGCCTGCCGGTAGGCCTGCTTGCCCGCCTCCAGGGCGGAGGCCAGCTGCTCCTTCTGGGTCTGGAAAACCCCCTTACCGCGGTTGAGTATTTCGGTGGTGGAGTCCAGAACTTCCTCGCCTCTCCGGCGCAAGTAATCCCGGCCTTCACTGGCTTTGGACTTCAGAGTTTCCCGGGTTTCCTGTCCCGACTTGGGCGCGAACAGAACACCGATGGCCACGCCCATGCCCAGTCCAAACAGGAAATAGGACAGTTTGTTGTCGTCCATGGTCTCCCCCTTAGCGCGAAGCTGAGTCCCGCGCAAGGTGATAGTAGCATATGTCACAACCGGTTTGTGGACGGCATCAAAAAACGCTTGGGGGTCTGACGGCGCGGGTCTATAATGAAGTCAAAAAGAGGCGCGATTATGCAAGGAAAAAAGGCGCTTTTCGCCGGGGGAGCGATCGGGCTGGCCTTGTTGCTGGCTCCGGCGCCGGCAGGGGCGCAGCGACACGGCGGAGGCGGCGGAATGATGGGCGGAGGATTCCGCGGAGGCGGCGGGCACATGGGAGGAGGTTTCCGCGGCGGCGGCGGGTACATGGGCGGAGGCTTCCGCGGCGGCTCCATGGGCGGTTATCGCGGCGGCTATGGGGGCGGCTTCCGAGGCGGCTACTACGGCGGCGGTTATCGTGGCGGCTACTACGGTGGCTATCGCGGCGGGTATTTTGGCCGGTCTTTCGGGCACTTCTACCGGCCCTATTATTACGGGTATCCCGGGCTCGCCTTCTCGTTGGGATTCGGCTATTGGCCCAGCTACTATGACTGGGGTTACTGGCCTCCGGCTTACTATCCTCCTAGCTATTACTCCTATCCTCCCAGTTATTCCTACTACGCCCCCAGCGATTCCTACTATGATCCGCCGGTGGTGGTCGAGCGGGACACGGTCCGGTATCGGGACCGCGAAGCCGCCCCGGACGAGGAGCGCGGGCCGGTGCGGCGAGTGGGAACTGCCGCGGCCGACCGCTACTGGCTGCTCGCCTTCCAGGACAAGAACATCCAGGCCGTCACCGACTACTGGCTCGAAGGTTCTATCCTGCACTATGTATCGCGGCAGGGAAGCGGGTCCTCAGCCGAGCTGTCCAGCATCGACGTCCCATTCACCAAGGAGCTGAACCGCGAGCGGGGTGTTGAATTCCGACTCCCCCGCAGCAATGGTGGCGGAGGGGGCGGCGAGCGCCAGCCCGTGCGCCGGGACTCCTTCGGCCGTCCATACTAAAGAACCCGCCCCCTTCCCATCAGGGCTTGACTAGCGATCCGTCCACGGTCCGCACGGTCGTCCAATTGTCCCCGCCGGGTAATGGTTGCAGCGGGTGCTTAGCCGCCATGGCTTCGTTGATGTCGATTCCCAGGCCCGGCGCATCGTTGCCATAGAGATAGCCTCCCTTGAGTTGCGCCGTGCCGGGCAGCATTTCGTAGACCAGCGGCGGAAAGTGGTTCTCCTCCTGAATCCCGAAGCAAGGGATCGAAAGGTCCACGTGATAGGCGGCGAGCTGGTTGACCGGGTCGTTGTCGCCGCCTTCTTGCCAGGCCGTGCGCACGCCGAATGCTTCGCATAGGGCGGCGATTTTCTTGGCGGTAGTGATGCCGCCGATCTGCGAGACCCGGCAACGGATGAAGTCGATCAACCGCTCGGCGATCAGCGGGTTCCATTCGTGCGGATGGGTGAACAACTCCCCCATGGCCATGGGCGTAGTGGTCACCTGGCGGATCTGGCGGAAGTAGGCGATCTGCTCCGGCGGCAGGATGTCCTCGACGAAGAACATGCGGTAGGGTTCCATTCGCTTCGCCAGCTCCACCGCCATGGTGGGGGTCAGGTGCTCGTGGACGTCGTGCAGCAGCTTGACGTCGTTTCCCAGCTTGACGCGGAGCCGCTCGAAGAGCTTCGGAATCGCGTCGACATACTGCTCCTCGTCGAAAGCCGGGCCGGCATAGCCCCCCGTCGGCCGGCTTCCCCGCCCTGCCGGAATCATGCCGCCTCCGCCGTAGCCGCCCATCTGGGCCCGCACGTGGCGGTAGCCCTCCTCCATGAACTTGCGAACGTTCTGCTCGACCTCCTCCATGTCCCGGCCGTCGGCGTGTGCGTAGAGGGCGACGGCGTCACGGGCCTTGCCTCCCAGCAGCTCATAAACAGGCATGCCGGCGCGCTTGCCCTTGATGTCCCACAGGGCCATGTCCAGGGCGCTCAGAACGTTGTTTTGTATGGTGCTGTTGCGCCAGTAGGAGCGGACGTGGGTCGACTGCCACAGGTCTTCGATGCGGTCCGGGTTCTTGCCCATCCAGAAGGGGCCGAGGTGCTTCTCGATGGCCGCCGTCACGCTGAAGGCCTGGTTTACGTTACTGGCCGAACCCAGCCCGTAAAGACCCGGCTCGGAAGTAATGATCTTAAGAAATACCCATTGGTAAGAGCCCCCGGCGCTGGTGGGAATGGCCTTGACCTCCCGGATAGTGAGCGGTGGCAACCCCCGCGCGCGGGCGAGGTATTGCTGGGCGGCGGCGGCCGGCATGGCCAGCAGCCCTTTGAAGAAGTCCCTGCGATGCATGATTTCACCTCCGGCGGAGATTATACATGAGCGAGCCCGGCTTCAGGGACGAGGGGCCAGCGGTCGCCTGTTGGACATAATTGACATCGATCGACTGGCTGTTTTACCATCATGTTATCGAGAGTCCATATGGAAACAGTTACAGTTTCGTCCAAGTACCAGGTGGTGATTCCGCGTTCAGTACGCCGGTCCCTGGGCATTCAGCCCGGCCAGAGGTTTCAGGTCCTGCTGTATGCAAACCACATCGAGTTCATTCCGGTCCGCCGCATGAGCCAAATGCGGGGATTCCTAAAAGGTATTAACACGACCGTTGACCGCGACAGGGATCGCGTATGAACCTTGTCGACTCTTCCGGCTGGCTGGAATACTTTGCCAACGGCCGAAATGCGGGTTTCTTCGCCCCAGCCCTGGAGGACGTGGGGCGTCTCATCGTGCCGTCCATCAGTATCCTGGAGGTTTTTAAGCGGGTCCTTCAGCAGCGCGGCGAGAGAGAGGCCCTGCAGGCAGCGGCCATGATGCGGGTCGCCCAAGTGGTGGATCTGGACGCTACTCTCGCCCTTCTTGCGGCCAGACTCAGTTTTGATCTCAAGCTGCCGCTGGCGGATAGCGTGATTCTAGCCACGGCTCGCGCTCACGGCGCAACAGTATGGACCCAGGATCGGGATTTCAAGGGCCTCGCTGGCGTGAAGTACGTGACCAAGAAGTAGCAGTTATCTCCCGCCAGCCGGCGCCCCCGCCAGCGCCGGCAACACCTTGCCGATCTCGTCGCGCAGCACCAGGTCCGCCGTTTCATCGAGCGGTGTAGGCGTGCGATTGACGATGATGAGCCGCGCGCCCGCTTGCTTGGCGAGGACCGGCAGCAAGGCCGCCGGATGCACCACTAACGACGAACCGACGGCAAGAAACACCTCGCATCTTTGGGAAAGCTCCGAGGCCCGGCGCAGCTCGTGCTCCGGCATGGCCTGGCCGAAGGAGACAGTGGCTGGCTTGAGCAAGCCGCCGCATTTCTCGCATTCCGGGGCCAGGTCGCCGGCTGCGATGCGGCGAATCGCTTCGTCCGTGGGAATGCGGTGGCGGCAGGAGAGGCAGACCGCTTCGGCCGTGGTGCCGTGCAGCTCGATCACCAGTTTCGGGCTCTGGCCGGCCCGCTGGTGCAGGCCGTCGATGTTCTGCGTGATCAGAGCGCGGAGCTTGCCCCGCCGCTCCAGGTCGATAAACGCCAGGTGCCCGGCGTTGGGTTGAGCGTCGCGCATGGCCGGCCAGCTTTCGACCTTCTGCCGCCAGTATTCGATCCGGCTGGCGCGGCTGGAGACGAACTCATCAAACTCGATCATCCGGTTCCGAGCCCACACCCCGTTCGGGCTGCGGAAATCGGGGACGCCCGATTCGGTCGAGATGCCCGCTCCAGTAAAGCCCACGATGTTATCGGAGGCGGCGATCCAGCCCTGGGCCTGGCGAAGAGTCATTCTGCATCACATTCCGGCGTATTCTAGCGAGTTGAACAGCAGCTTGAAAGTGCCGTGGGGCTGGGCGCGGTGTTGGACGCGGAAGCCGAGCAGGATCACCCGGCCCTTGCCATAGCTGACCTCGGCGGCGGCGATGCGGTCGTCGAGATAAGACTCACCCA
>JACQDG010000176.1 GCA_016201185.1 Acidobacteriota bacterium
GGTCCGCGTCGGGCTGCTCTCGGCCGGCTATGTGCAGGACCGGCGGGACGACCCGCTGGACGCCCACCACGGCATTCATAATACTCTAGACCTGGGCGCGGCCGGCCGCTTTACCGGCTCGGAAGTCAACTTTCTGCGGGTGCTGGGCCAGAATTCCACCTACCACCCCCTTACCCGCCGGGTGCTCGTGGCGCGCACCACGCAATTCGGCGCGCTGGTGCCCTACGGCAGCCCGCGCCGCGTCATCCCTTTGCCGGAGCGCTTTTTCTCCGGCGGCAGCAACTCTCACCGCGGCTTTCCCATCAACCAGGCTGGGCTGCGGGACTTGGTCACCGGCTTTCCCCTCGGCGGTGACGGCCTGTTATTCAACAGTGTGGAGCTTCGCTTTCCGGTACGCGGGGAGGATTTCGGCGGGGTGCTGTTTCATGACATGGGCAACGTTTTTTCCGAGCCGCAGAACGTCACCCTGCGCTTCCGGCAGCGCCCGGCCCAGTTTGACGCGGACGGCAAGGTTACCGCCGAAGACTTTGACTACATGGTGCATGCGGTGGGGTTCGGTGTTCGCTACCGGACCCCCATCGGCCCGCTCCGGGTGGACGTCGCTTACAGCATCAACCCGCCCCGGTTCGTGGGCTTCGTGGGAAGCCGCGAGGAGTTGCTGGCGGGGAAGGGCGCGTCGGCGCCCCAACGGATTTCGCATTTCCAGTTTCACATTTCGCTGGGACAGACATTTTGATGAAAACCTCCATCATCGAGCGAGCGCTTCTGATTTCTCTGATTCTGGGCGCTTGGCCTGTCCGCGGGGAGATCATCGACCGGGTGGCCGCCGTGGTGGGGCGCCTGCCCATCACCCGGAGCGAGGTGCAAAAGGAAGCCCGCCTGGAGGCCTTCTTCAGCCACCGGCCCGCGCCTTCGGCCCGCTTATCGGCTGCGGATGCCGATTCCCGCGCCGTGCTGGAGCGGCTGATCCGCCAGCGGCTCATTCGCTACGAGATGGAGCAGACCCAATTTCCCTCCGCCGACGATGCCCAGGTGGAAAAGTGGCTGCGCGAGCAGGGGGTCACATTGGCCGCCGCCCCAGACTACGGCCTCACCGAGCAGGACCTGGCAGACTACGGCCGCCGCCAGATCGACATCCTGCGCTTCGTGGACCTGCGGTTCAAGTCCGGCGTGGAGATTCCCGCGCAGCAAGTCGACGCCTACTATGAGCACACCCTGCTGCCGGAGCTCGCACGGCGCGCCGTCGCCGAGCGCCCGCCTCTCGATCAGGTGCGCGGCCAGATCAAGCAGATTCTCGTCGAGGAACAAACCAACGAACTTTTGGACAACTGGCTGGCGGAACTGCGCACTCACATGCTCGTGCGGGTGATGGAGATAGAGCAGCCGTGAAGCGGGCGATCAAGATCGGCGGGGTTGTCGCGGGACTCGTCCTGCTGCTGGGCCTAGCCGGCTTGTGGATCGTCCGCACTGGCTGGTTCCGTGAGAAGCTGCGCCAGCGCGTGGTGGCGGAGCTGGAGCAGGCGACCGGCGGGCGTGTCGAGATCGCGCGATTCGATTTCTATCCCGGGCTTTGGCGGGTCCGGCTCGAGGGTATCATCATTCACGGAACCGAGGGCCCGGGCCAAAAACCTCTGTTTCAGGCGGAGGCGGCGGAGGCCGACCTAAAGATTGTCTCGTTACTCAGGCGGCAGGTGAACCTGGCCCGGCTGCGCTGCCTGGGGCCGGAAGTTCATCTTTCGTTCGCTGCCGATGGCTCCTCGAACCTTCCCCAACCCAAGGGAAGAAAGGAGGCCGGCCTGCTCTCCACCCGCGACCTTCTGGACCTCGCGGTTGGCCAGCTCGCGATCGAGCGTGGAGGGTTGTGGTGGAACGACCGGCGCTACGCGCTGGAAATCGCGGTGGCCGATCTGCGCGCCCGGATGACGTTCCACGAGGCCGGGCGATACACCGGCCGTATCGAGGCAGGACGGGCCGTTTTTCCCTCTCTTCCCTTGCTGCCAGCCGTCGAGGGCATGGGAACGGATTTCCAGCTTCTGCGCGACCGGATCGAGTTTGGCGAGCTGCGGGTGAAAACGGGGCGTTCGGAGGTGAAATTGGGCGGGGCGGTCAGCCGGCTGGCCGAGCCGCGCCTCGAGCTGCGCTACGAAGCCCGCGTGGATGCTGAGGAGGTTGGGCGCGCGCTGCGTTTGCCGGAACTCAAGGATGGTGAATTTCAAGTCCAGGGGCAAGGCCTGTACGATGCCGGCCGCTCGGAATGGACTGCCGACGGAAAGCTGGCGGCGCAGCAATTGGCCGCCTCCCGCGCCGATTTCAAGCTGCGGCCGGTGACCCTGTCCGGCCAATATCATACTGATCCGCGGCGGCTGCGGCTGGAGGGCCTGCGCGTGGGTTTGTGGGGCGGAGAGTGGATCGGCAGCATGACAGCCGAGCGCCCTTCCAATCATCGAGCGAGCTGGGCGGCGAAGCTCGAGGGCCGGTTGTCAGGGATCCAGATGGAAGCAGTGGCCGAGGCATTGGCGACGCCCTCGCGTTCCCTGGCCGGTTTGGGCTGGGCTTCCGTCATTAGTGGATCTCTCGAAGCCGAGACCACTTTGCCGCCGGTCGCCAGGAGCTTGTCCGTCCGAGCGGACCTTGCTCTGGCGCCGGAAAATACCGGCGGCCAGAACCCCGTGCAGGGAGTTATGCGCGCGTCCTACGAGGGCCGAACATCCCGGCTCCAGCTAAGCGAGCTTCGATTGGCCACCGCCGCTTCCTCCGTGTCCGCCTCGGGGGCGCTCGGCAGCACCGGGCCGTTAGCAGTGCAGTTCCAATTGACTACTTCGCGGCTGGAGGAGATCCGTGACGCGGCGGCTGCACTGGCCGGCGTCCGGACGGAAATTCCGCTGCGGCTTAATGGACGAGCCATGGTCCAGGGCCGCCTTTCCGGAACGGCGGCGGCGCCGGAACTGAAAGGCACGCTCGACGTCACCCAGTTCGCTTACGAAGGCCGCGACTGGGACTCGCTCGGCGGCCGCTTCGAGTGGTCGCCGCGCCGCTTGCGCTTCGTCGCGGGCCATTTGACGAAAGACAAGGCCTCCGTCAGCCTGAATCTTTCGGCTCGATTGAGCGAGGGGCGGCTTACGAAAGAATCTCCTTTGGAGGCCGAAGTCTCCGTTCGTGACATCCAGGCAGCGGATCTGGCGGGGCTGGCCGGACAGAAGACGCCTTTTCAGGGCGCAGTCACCGCGTCGTTGAAGTTCCAGGGCACGCAGAAGGACCCGCGCGGCGCGGGTCGCGTCGAGGTTCGCCGGGGAACCGCCTGGGGCGAGCCCTTCGATGCGCTGCGGGCGGCCGTGGCGCTGGAATCGGGTGAAATCCGCGCTACCAACCTGCTGATCGCCAAGTCGAAGGGGACGCTCAGCGGCGCGGCCTCCTATCACCTGGACCAGAAGACATTCCGTTTCGACCTGGGCGGCAAGAACCTGGCCCTCTCTGATCAGCAGTGGCTGGCGAGCACGCCGGGAAAGCTGGAAGGCATCGCCGCCTTTACATTCGCCGGTGCGGGCCGCCTGGCGGCGGCCGATTCGGCCCTGGAAAACCTGAGCCTCGATGGCAACCTGCGAGTGCAGAAAGCCTCCCTGGATGGCGAGCCGCTGGGGGATCTTTCGGCCGAGGCCAGTACCGTGGGCGATCGCCTGCGTCTGCGGCTGGAGTCGAATTTGCTGGGTGCCGAAATGAAAGGCAGCGGCGAGATGGTCCTGCGCGATCAATTTGCCACCCAGGGCCACATCGAGTTTCGCCATCTGGATCTGTCGTCGCTGCTGCGCTTGACCGGCGCCGTCCCCGCGCCACAAAATGCGTCCGCCGACGGCGAGATGACGGTCACGGGCGAGCCTGGGCGGGCCGGGTCGTGGGCGACCGCTGGCGCTCTCACCCGCCTGGAACTGGGGTGGCCGGCCGGTCAGGACCACCCCGGCTTTCTGCTGCAAAATCCGGAGCCGGTGAGATGGCGCCTGGCGAATCAGAAACTGACCCTCGAATCTCTGCACTTGACCGGCGAGGGTTCCGATTTGCGCTCTTCGGGGACGATCGATCTGGGGCCCGCGGGAACCGCCAATTTGAACCTCCGCGGCGCGCTAAATCTGGCCGTGCTCCACGGCTTTGAATCGCGTCTGGATGCCAGCGGCCTTTCCACCCTGGACGCCACTCTCACCGGCGGCGGCCGGAAGCCGGAACTGCAGGGCAGGCTCGAGATCCGCGACGCTGCCTTTCGCCTGGAAGGCTCTCCGTTGGGCATCAGCCGCGCCAATGGCGTGTTGGTGTTTTCCCGCAACCGCGCCTTTATCCAGAAGCTCACCGCCGAAGCGGGCGGCGGCGATTTGAGCCTTTCCGGCGACGCCGATTATTCCGGCCGTCCCATCACCTACCGCCTGCGCGCCGAGGGACACCGCATCCGGCTGCGCTATCGCCAGGGGATCAGCGCCGTGGTGGAGGGCATGCTGAACTTCTCCGGCACCAACCTGCGCAGCTTCCTGAGCGGAGAAGTGCGGGTGATGCGGGCGGGCATATCGGCTCACTGGGACCTGGGGTCCATCCTGGCCGGGCTGAAGCAGCCCACCCGGACGCCCAGCAGCAACGACTGGCTCGAGGGGGCGCAGCTTGACGTGCGCATTGTTTCGGCCCCCGACATTCGCTTCGACACCACGCTGGCCCGCAACATCGAGGCCGACGCCGACCTGCGCCTGCGCGGCACGGCCCTGAACCCTGCTCTGCTAGGCCGCATTAGTATCAATCAAGGAGAGCTCCAGTTCCAGGGGACGCGCTACATCCTCAGCCGGGGCGACATCTCCTTCTCCAACCCCTTTCGCATCGACCCCATCTTGAACCTGGACGTCCAGACCAGGGTCAGCGGCTACGACATCACCCTCACCCTGTCCGGGCCGACGGACAAGCTGAACGTGAGCTATCGCTCCGATCCGCCCTTGCCGTTCAACGATCTGATCACGCTGCTGGCGGTGGGGCGGGCGCCGACCATCGATCCGACGCTGGCGGCCCAGCAGACGGCGCAGGCGCGCTCGCTTACCCAGCTCGGGGCCAGCACCGTGATCGGCCAGGCCCTGGCCCAGCCCACCAGGGGGCGCCTGCAGCGCTTCTTCGGCGTCAGCCGCATCAAGCTCGACCCCCAGAACATTGGCCCGGAAGGAAACCCGGGCGCCCGCATCACGGTCGAGCAGCAGGTGGGCAACGATATTACATTTACCTATATCTCCAGCCTCGCCTCCACGCAGGAGCAGATCGTCCGGATCGAATGGGTGGTCGACAAGCAGTGGTCCCTGGTCGCGGTGCGTGATCAGAACGGCCTGTTCGGCGTGGATGTTCTGTACAAGAAAAGGTATCGTTGATTGAAAGACTGGGCTCCACTGCGGGAAAGAATGGTCGAGAGGCAATTGCAGCGGCGGGGGATCCGCGATCCTCGCGTGCTCGAGGCGATGCGGCGGGTTCCCCGGCACGAATTCATTCCTGAGACCTACCGGCACATGGCCTACGACGACGAGCCCACGCCGATCGGCTGCGGCCAGACCATCTCCCAACCCTACATGGTGGCCGCCATGGCCGAGGCGCTCGCGCTCACGGGCGCCGAGCGGGTGCTGGAGGTCGGCGCCGGCAGCGGCTACCACGCCGCCGTGCTGGCCGAGCTGGCCGCCGACGTTCTCACCATCGAGCGCGAGCCGGCGCTGGTGGCCGCGGCCCGCGAGAATCTTGCCCGAACCGGATACGCCCGGGTGCGGGTGATGGAAGGCGACGGCTCCCTCGGTTATCCCGAGGCTGCGTCGTTCGACGCCATCTCAGTGGCGGCCGGCGCGCCGGAGGTCCCGTTCCGCTTGCTTGAGCAGCTCGACGAGCGCCACGGCCGCCTGGTGATTCCGGTCGGCTCGCGCGATGATCAGGAGCTCCGCCTCATCTGCAAATCGCTCGAGGGCCTCCGCACCCGCATCGTGAACTACTGCCGCTTTGTCCCTCTGTTGGGCGCGCAGGCCTGGAAGGTGGAAGAGTGAGGGGCGCGGCATGAAGCACATGATCATCGGCACCGCCGGCCACATCGACCACGGCAAGACCGCGCTGGTCCGCGCGCTGACCGGCATTGACACCGACCGGCTCGAGGAAGAGAAGCGTCGCGGCATCTCCATCGACATCGGCTTTGCCTCGCTCGACCTCGCTCCCGATCTCCACCTGGGCTTCGTCGACGTACCGGGCCACGAGCGCTTCGTGAAGAACATGCTGGCGGGCATCGGCGGCATCGACCTGGTGCTGCTCGTGGTGGCGGCCGACGAGTCCATCAAGCCGCAGACCCGGGAGCACTTCGATATCTGCCGGCTGCTGGGAATTCCCCACGGCATCGTCGTGGTAAAC
>JACQDG010000184.1 GCA_016201185.1 Acidobacteriota bacterium
CCCATTTGACAAAAAGTGCCGCCGCACCCTATCATCATTTTTAACCCCTGAATCTCAAGTATGAACCGAGTTTTCCCATGATCAAGGTGGAAGGTCTCACCAAACGCTACGGACGAACCATAGCTGTAAACAACATCAGCTTCGAGGTCGAGAAAGGACAGATTGTTGGGTTCCTGGGCCCCAATGGGGCGGGGAAGACCACAACCATGCGGGTGCTAACCTGCTTTCTGCCTCCGACCGAAGGCCGGGCCAGCGTGGCCGGCTTTGACGTCATGAAGCAGCCGCTGGAGGTCAAGCGGCGCATCGGCTACCTGCCGGAAAGCCCTCCCCTGTACCCGGAAATGGAGGTTTACGAGTACCTGACCTTCGTGGGGCGCATCAAGGGCGTTGCCAAGAGCGACATCCGCCGCCGGGTGAGCGAGGTGACGGAACGCTGCGCCCTGGGCGACGTAAGCACTAAGCTGATCAGCAAGCTCTCCCGGGGGTACCGGCAGCGGGTAGGTCTGGCCCAGGCGCTGATCCACAATCCCGATGTGCTGATCCTCGACGAGCCCACTGCCGGCCTCGACCCGAAGCAGATCATCGAAACGCGCAAGCTGATCCACCAGCTTTCCGGCGAGCACACCATCATTCTTAGCACGCACATCTTGCCGGAAGTCTCCACCACCTGTCAGATGGTCATCATCATCAACCAGGGGAAGCTCGAGGCCATCGACACCCCCGAAAACCTGACGGCGCGGCTGCAGGGCCACGAAACGATTTTCCTGGAGGTGGACGGCCCAGCCGACCAGGTGGGGGCCAAGCTCCAGGGGATGAACGGGGTCAATCGTGTCACCCGAAAGGACGGCCAGGCAGGCCGCACCAGTTGGGAGGTCGAGGCGGTTAAGGACCACCACATCCGCGGGGATCTGGCCCGTCTGGTGGTCTCTAGCGGCTGGGGGTTGCACGAGTTGCGGCCGGTAGGCCTGAGCCTGGAAGAGATCTTCCTCAAGCTGACCACCGCCGACAAGGCCGAGGCCACCGCGGCGGAGCAGAAGGTCTCGGGAGGAGCGGCGTGAAAAACATTTGGGTTCTGGCGATGAAGGAGCTCAGGAGCTACTTCTCTTCGCCCATCGCTTACATCGTTCTCGCGATGTTCGCCGTCATTTTCGGCTATTTCTTCTACAGCGCAACGGCGATCTTCGTCGATTACAGCATGCGGTCGATGATGCAGCGGGGCGTGGCGCCTCCTGCCAACATCAACGACTTCATCATCCGCCCTCTCCTGATGAACATCAGCGTGATCGTGCTGTTCCTGATGCCCATGGTCACCATGCGGCTGTTCGCCGAAGAAAAGCGCAGCGGGACAATCGAGCTGCTGCTCACCGCTCCCCTCCGCGACACGGAGATTATCCTCGGCAAGTGGCTTGCGGCCCTGCTCCTTTACGCGTGCTTGCTGGGTATTTCCGCCCTGAATATTGTTTTTCTCTTTATCCATGGGCAGCCGGACTGGCGGCCTCTGTTGATTGGCTACCTGGGGCTGCTGCTTTTGGGCGCGGCCTTCCTGGGTATCGGCGCCTTCATCTCGACGTTGACCAAGAACCAGATCATAGCGGCGAGCCTGACCTTCGGCGTGTTCCTCATGCTGTGGGTGATGGATTGGGTTTCCTCCTACTCCACCGGCCCCGTGGGCAAGACGCTCGCTTATCTTTCCATCACCACCCACTTTGAAAACTTCGCCAAGGGCGTGCTGGAACTGAAGGATATCATCTACTACCTGTCGGTAATCGTGCTCGGGCTCTTCCTGACCGCCCGGTCCATGGAATCTCTGCGTTGGAGGGCGTAGCGGCATGAAAATGGGATGGCTCAAGACGCGGCAGACCAAGTACGGCGCCTACCTGGCAGCCTATGTCCTGATTGTGCTGGCTATTCTTTCGGCGGCCAACTACCTCGCCAATCGGTATGACAAGACTTTCGACGCCACCAGCAATAAGATCTTCAGCCTTTCCGACCAGACCAAGAAGGTAGTCGGCAATCTGAAGCAGGACGTCAAGATTTACTACTTCGACGAAAGCCGGCGTTTCAGCGAGAGCCGCTTCGGACCCAGCCCGAAGGATCTGCTGGGCCGCTACGAGACCCTCTCCCACCACCTTTCGGTTGATTATGTGGACCCGGTGCGGAATCCCAAGAAGGCTCTGGACATGAAGGTGAGCACGGCCGGCACCACGATCGTCGAGGTCGGCGACCGGCGGGAGGAGTCCAAGAGCCTGAACGAAGAAGCCATCACCAATGCCCTGATCCGGGCCCTGAAGCCCAACAAGCGGACGGCGTGCTTCCTGGAAGGCCACGGCGAGCACGAGCTGGATAATTCCGACGCCAACGGCTTTTCTTCGGTCAAAGAGTCGCTCGAGAACAGCAATTTCACAACCAAGGGCGTTTCGCTGCTGCAGAAAGAAGCCGCTGTTCCCGCCGCCTGCACGGTGCTGGTAGTGGCCGGTCCGCGCACCGACCTGATCGATCCGGAAATCCAGGCCATCCGGAAATATATCCAGGAGGGAGACCGTGTCCTGTTCCTGATCGATCCGCCGACCAAGGGCGTCAACACCGCGGCCCTGGTGAAGATGCTGGGCGATTTCGGCGTGAAGTTGAATCTTGACATTGTGGTGGACCTGAGCGGCATCGGGCAGCTCTTCGGCGCCGACGAGCTTTCACCGCTGGTCACCAAGTACGAATCTCATCCCATCACGCGGGAGATGAAGAACGTCGCCAGCCTGTTTCCGCTGGCCCGCAGCGTGGAGCCGGGCGACACGAAGGACAAAGTTTCCGTGGAGAAGCTCTTCAGCACGACCCCGCGGAGCTACGCCACCACCAATTTTGCTACCGGCCAGATCAAGCTGGACCCCAAGAAGGACAAGGCTGGGCCGCTTTCTCTGGCCGTGGCCGGCACTTATCGCGGCGACAAGGAAGGCTCGCAGGGCCGCTTTGTGGTGGCCGGCAGCTCGCGCTTCGTCGTCAACGGCACCCTGGGTTTTCCCGGCGGCAACCGCGACCTGTTCCTGAACATGATGAGCTGGCTGAGCTCCGACGAAGACCTGATTTCCATACGGCCTACAGAGCCGGAAGACCGCCGCCTTGCTCTTTCCGCCGCGCAGATGCGCCGCATCCTTTATGCTAGCGTTTTCGGTTTTCCTCTGCTGATCATCGTGTCCGGCACCTATGTCTGGTGGCGGCGAAGGTAACTGGGAGCG
>JACQDG010000175.1 GCA_016201185.1 Acidobacteriota bacterium
GGTGGCGTTCGCCACCAAGCTGCGGGGAGTTTACGCCTGACTCATCGCCTCCTAAGCCGGGCAGGCTGCGAGCTCGCCTCAAATCTGGGATACTGGAGCTTATGCGAGCCTGGTTTTGCATTGCCATTTTGGCGATGGCCATGGTGGCATGCCTCGGCCAAAGCCCTCCTTCCGCGAAGTCCAAAGACGCCCTGGCCGTCGTCGCCGGGCAGCCTATCTTCGAGCAAGATTTGGCGCCGCTCATCCAGGGGCAGATGCGGCAGCTCCGCACCCAGGAATACGAAGTCAGGAGCCAGGCCCTGGAAAACCTGATCGAGCAGAAGCTGCTGGAGGCGGAAGCCGGCAAGAGGGGAATCCCGGCGCAGAAGCTGCTCGAGCAGGAGGTGGATTCCAAGGCCGGCGAGCCCACCGAAGCGGAGCTGGAGGCTTACTACCTCGGTCAGAAAGACCGCATCAACCGTCCGTTCGACGAAGTAAAGCCGCAGCTTTTCCAGGCCTTCAAACAGGCCAGGCTACAGCAGGCGCGGCAGGACTTCTACAAGCGTCTGCGGGAGAAGGCCAACGTGGCCGTCTTCCTCCGCGCTCCCAGGACCGAGATGGGCTACGACCCGGCTCGGGTGCGTGGGAACGCCAAGGCCGGGGTCACCATCGTCGAGTTTTCCGATTTTCAGTGCCCCTTCTGCCGCCGGGTGCAGCCGACCTTGCGGGAACTGCTCTCGAAGTATGAGGGCCGGGTGAACCTGGCCTATCGCGATTTCCCCTTGCGCGAAATCCATCCCCAGGCGCAAAACGCGGCGGAGGCAGCCCGCTGCGCCGCCGAGCAGGGCAAATTCTGGGAGTATCACGACCTGCTGCTCGGCGACGCCTCCAAGCTCAACCCGCCGGGCCTGGCCGAGTATGCCTCCGGCCTGGGGCTCGACCGCAAGCAGTTCGACGCCTGCCTGAAAAGTGGCAAATTCAAACCCCAGGTGGAAGAGGATCTCCAGGAGGGGCTGAAGGCCGGGGTTTCCGGCACCCCTTCGTTCTACATCAACGGCGTTTTCCTGAGCGGCGCCCAGCCGGCTGCTGCCTTCCAGAAGATCATCGACGCCGAACTGGCCGTGACCGACCAGAAATAGGGGAGGGCCACAAATATTTCTCTAACGAGGTCACCTTGACCCGGTCCTGGGAATCCAATTGTCCGGGGGAACTGTATGCTAATCAAGATTCCACGAGGATGGGAAATCCCGGAGCGCGAAGCGGCGCCCGAGAGCGTCTACCATAACCGCCGCGCTTTTCTGGCGGCCATGGGTTTTGTGGGGCTGGAAGCATTGGCTTCGCGGGCCCTGGCGGCGGTCGAGACCAAGAGCCCTTACCCGGCCAAGCGTAACCCGAAGTACGAGTTGGACCGCCAGATCACCGAGGAGTGGGCCGCCACCGGCTACAACAACTTCTACGAGTTCACGCTGGACAAGCCGCGAGTAAAGGATCTGGTGGGCTCGTTCCAGATCCATCCCTGGAAGATAGAAGTGGGCGGGCTGGTGAACAGAACGAAGACCTACGACGTGGACGACCTAGTGCACCGCATGCCGCTCGAGGAACGGACGTACCGCATGCGCTGCGTGGAGGCCTGGTCGATGGCTGTGCCCTGGACCGGCTTCCCCATTGCGGCGCTGATCAAGGAAGTCGAGCCCAAGCCGCAGGCGAAGTTCATGCGGATGGTTTCCGCTTACAAGCCCAAGGAAATGCCAGGCATCCCATCCCAGCCTTGGTACCCCTGGCCGTACTTCGAGGCGCTGCGGATGGATGAGGCGATGAACGAGCTGGCCCTGTTCGTCACGGGCATTTATGGCAAACCCCTGCCGAAGCAGAACGGCGCGCCGTTCCGGCTGATCACCCCGTGGAAATATGGCCTTAAGAGCATCAAGTCCATCGTCAAGATTGAATTCACCGCCAAGCGTCCGCCCACCTTCTGGAACCAGCTCCAGGGCAACGAGTACGGCTGGTATTCCAACGTGAACCCAAACCGGCCGCACCCGCGCTGGTCGCAGGCGACAGAGAAGGTAATCCCGAAGATGGAGCGCCGACCCACGCTGATGTACAACGGCTACGACCGGGCGGAACCTGGACCTGCTGCTCGCCCAGGCGCTCGAATTTCGGCCGCAACTGGTCTCGGTGGCGAGCGCGGAAGACGCCGAACGGCTGTCGCGGTCGATCCGGGAACAGGGCGGGCCGGGCGGCCCCCGGCCGGAAGTGCTGAGCGGGCCGGCGGGGAATGTGGCCGCGGCCGTGTGCGACGAGGTGGACACAGTAGTCTCGGCGGCAGTGGGGGTAGCGGGGCTCGAGGCCACTTACGAGGCCGTGCGGCACGGCAAACGGGTGGCGCTGGCCAATAAAGAAGTGCTGGTGGCGGCCGGAGAACTGGTGATGGTGGCGGCGGAGCGGTCCCGCGCTGAGCTGCTTCCCGTCGACAGCGAACATAACGGCGTGCACCAGTGCCTGCGCGGGGCCGAGCGGCGGCACGAGGTCCGGCGGCTGATTCTCACGGCTTCCGGCGGACCCTTCCGCACCACGCCGAAGGAAGCGCTGGCCCGCGTCACTCCCGCCCAAGCGCTGAATCATCCCACCTGGAACATGGGCCGCCGCATCACCATCAACTCCGCCACCCTGATGAACAAAGGCTTCGAGGTGATCGAGGCCTGCCGGCTGTTCGGCTTCCGTCCGGACCAAGTGGAGGTGGTGATCCACCCGCAGTCCACCGTTCATGCCATGGTAGAGTTCCAGGATGGCTCGGTGATCGCTCAGCTCTCAGTCACCGACATGAAAATGCCCATCCAGTACGCCCTATACTACCCCGAACGCAAGATCTGTCCAGATAGTCGCCAACTGGACTGGAAAACTGTGAGACAATTGGATTTTGAGCCTCCCGATCGGGAGAAGTTCCCGGCCCTGAGCTTGGCCTACCGGGCGCTGGAACGAGGGGGCTCGGCCGGCTGCACCTTGAATGCCGCCGATGAGGTGGCGGTGGCTGCCTTCCTGGAAGGGAGAATCAGTTTCCCAGCCATGGCGCGGGTGGCGGCCGAAACTCTGGAGGACGTGCCGCTGCGGCGCCCGGAAACCATCGATGATGTCCTGGAGATCGACCGGTTATCTCGGGAACGCGCGCGGCAAATCTTGCGTCACCATGAGGTGGAAGCGGGGATGGTGTCCCGATAGGTCCGGCTTCGGGCGCACGGGGATAGCATGATCATCGTTGAAAACATAATCGCAGTCATTTTTGTTCTCGGGGTAATGATTCTCGTCCACGAGCTCGGGCATTTCCTTGCCGCGCGCTACTTTGACGTACGGGTGGAGGCGTTCAGCTTCGGCTTCGGGCCGCGGCTGTTCGGCCGGCGGCGGGGCGACACCGACTATCGGGTGTGCCTGCTGCCTTTGGGCGGCTACGTGAAAATGGCCGGTGAGCAGCCCGGCGACGAGCATACGGGTGATCCTCGCGAGTTTATGTCCAAGCCGCGCTGGCAGCGGCTGATCATTGCCTTGATGGGGCCGGCGATGAACGTCGTGCTGGCGGTGGCCCTGCTGGTGGGCCTCTACATGGTGAGGTTCGAGCGGCTGGCCGTGCAGCAGCAGGCAGCCGTGCTGGGGGATGTGGACCCCAACTCGCCGGCGGCCAAGGCGGGGCTGCGCGAGGGCGATCGCATTGTGGCCATCGACGGCAAGCAGAACCCCACCTGGGAAGACGTGACTATGGAGGTGGTGTCCAGCGCCAAGAGGCCCATCGATCTCCGCGTAGAGCGGGCGGGAAAGCAGTTCGATATTTCCTTGACCCCGACCCTCGACCCCAACATGGGCATTGGTTATACCGGGTGGGCCGAGCAGGTGCCCATCCAACTAGGTGACATTGCGCCGGGCATGCCGGCTGAGAAGGGCGGCCTCAAATCCGGCGACGTGCTGGTGGCGGTGAATGGCGAGCCCATCCAGTCGCGCCGCAAGCTGCCGGAAGTCCTGCAACAGTCTGGCGGGCGCCCGGTGGTTCTGGAGTTCATGCGCGGGAAGGAAAAGCGGACCGCCACCCTGACTCCGGTCTATCATCAATCTTCCAACGATGGGTCGGCGTGGCGCATCGGGGTGGTCCTGGTGCCCAAGTATGACCGGATCGCGACGCGGCTGTCGTTCCCCGAGGCGTTGCA
>JACQDG010000195.1 GCA_016201185.1 Acidobacteriota bacterium
CGTAGAGGGCGCAGATGTGCGGATGGTTCAGACTGGAGACGGCCCGGGCCTCGCGCTCGAAGCGCTGCCGTAGTTCCAGGTTGCCGGCCAGATGGCTCGGCAGCACCTTGACGGCGACCGTGCGATTGAGGCGCGTGTCTTTGGCGCGATAGACCTCCCCCATTCCTCCAGCCCCGAGCGGAGCCAGGATTTCGTAGGGGCCGAGCCGTGTGCCGGAACCCAGTGGCACTTTTACTCCCGAATGATCCTATCATGGAAACCTAAAGGTCCATGAAATGCCGGTTTTTCAAAAGACTTTTCAAATCTCCACCAAAGGCCACTGCGACGTCATCGACATCACCGCGCCGGTCGAGCGAATCGTGGGCGAGAGCCGCTTGCGCCATGGCATCGTGAACGTGTCGGGGTCCGGCTCGACGCTGGGCGTCACGACGCTCGAATACGAGCCGGGCTGCGTGGCCGATCTGCGGCGGGCGCTCGACGCGGTCGCCCCGCCCACCTCGGACTACGCGCATAACGCCCGCTGGGGCGATAACAACGGCTACTCCCACTTGCGCAGCGCGCTTGTCGGCACGAGCAAGAGCTTTCCGCTCGCGGGCGGGCAGCTCGGTCTCGGCACCTGGCAGCAGATTGTCTTTTGTGATTTTGATGAGCGGGCGCGGCGGCGGGAAGTCACCGTCACCGTGGTCGGCGAATAAGCGGCCTTACAGCTTCAGCAGTTCCCGCAGCCGGCGGGTCTGGGCGCGGCTCACGGGAATCTCGGTGTGCTTCTTGTCGTCCATGCGGAGCTGGTAGCTCGATTTGAACCAGGGGACCACTTCCTTGATCTTGTTGATGTTCACCAGGTAGGAGCGGTGCACGCGCCAGAAGGTCGAGGGGTCGAGGTTCGACTGCAATTCCTCGATGGTGCGGTAGTTCGACTGCCCCTCGATGATGGTGGAGACGATGGTGATCAGGCCGTCCTCGATGGTGGCGTAGACCAGGTCCTCCGCATCCACCAGAAACAGCCGGTTGGCCTGCTTCACCAGCAGCTTGGTACGGCCACCCGCCCGGGCCTGCCACTGCGCCGCCACCTTGGCAATCTTCGTCTCGGGCGGCGTGCGGGCCTCGATCAGCCGGCGCACCCGGTCGAGCGAAATGCTCAGGCGGGACCTGTCCACCGGCTTCAGCAGGTAATCGACGGCGTTCACTTCGAAGGCCTGCACAGCATACTGGTCATAGGCTGTGACGAAGATGACGTGCGGCATCCGCCCGCCCCCTTCCAGCAATTGCCGGACCACCCCCAGCCCGTCCAGGCCGGGCATCTGCACGTCGAGCAGGACTAGGTCCGGCTCGTGCTGGCGGATCAGCTCCAGCGCCTCCAGGCCGTTCGTCGCCGCGCCCGAGATCTCGATGTCCGGAAGCTCCCTTAGCAGGTAGCAGAGCTCCTCGCGCGCCAGCCGCTCGTCGTCCGCCACCAGGATAGAAAGCGTCGCCGCGGCGGTGTGCTTCTCCGTCATCCCATCTCCTTGTCGGGTTGCAGGGCTGGTATGCGCAGTATAACATGGTACGTTCATCCTGACTGCGGGAGACGGACAGTGCCAGTACAACGAAGGGCGGTAATCAAACCCGCCGAGGGCAAGTTGGGCGTGCTTACGCCCGGCATGGGCGCAGTAACAACCACATTTATCGCTGGTGTGGAGGCGGTGCGGCGCGGCTTGGCCAAGCCCATCGGCTCGCTCACGCAAATGGGGACGGTGCGGCTCGGCAAGCGCACCGATAACCGCAGCCCCAAAATCAAGGACTTCGTCCCCCTGGCGGCGATCGAGGACCTGGCTTTCGGCGGCTGGGACATTTTTGCGGACAACGCCTACCAGGCGGCCGCGCACGCCGGCGTGCTGGAGCAGAAGCTGCTCGACCAGTTGCGGGACGCCCTCGAGGCCGTCACGCCCATGCCCGGCGTGTTCGAGCAGCGGTATGTCCCGAGGCTCCGCGCCACGCACATCAAGCAGGGCTCGAGCAAAATGGACCTGGCCGAGCAGTTGATAGACGACATCACCGGTTTCCGCGAGCGGAGCGGTGTCGCCCGGCTGGTGATGGTCTGGTGCGGGTCGACTGAGACGTTTCAGAAGGCCGGCCAGGTGCATTCGAGCCTGGAAAACTTCGAGTGCGGGCTCCAGAAAAGCGACCCCGAGATTGCCCCCAGCCAGATCTACGCCTACGCCGCGCTGAAGTGCGGCGTGCCCTTCGCCAACGGCGCGCCCAACCTGACCGTCGATACGCCGGCCCTGCAGCAACTGGCGCGCGAGCGGCAAGTGCCCATCGCCGGCAAGGACTACAAGACCGGCCAGACCTTCTTGAAGACGCTCCTCGCGCCGGGCCTGAAATCCCGGCTGCTGGGCGTCTCCGGCTGGTTTTCGTCGAACATCCTGGGCAACCGCGACGGCGAGGTGCTGGACGATCCGGAGGCCTTCCGCACCAAGGAAGAAAGCAAGCTCTCGGCGCTCGAGCAAATCCTCCAGCCGGAGTTATACCCGGACCTTTACAGCAGCATGTACCACAAGGTGCGGATCCACTACTATCCGCCGCGCGGCGACAACAAAGAGGGGTGGGACAACATCGACATTTTCGGCTGGCTGGGCTATCCGGTGCAGATCAAGATCGATTTCCTGTGCCGCGATTCGATCCTGGCGGCGCCGCTGGTGCTGGACCTTGCCCTGTTTCTGGACCTCGCCCAGCGCGCCAGCATGCACGGCGTCCAGGAATGGCTCTCTTTCTACTTCAAGTCGCCCATGACCGCCCCGCAGCTCTACCCCGAGCACGACATTTTTATCCAGTTGATGAAGCTGAAGAACACACTGCGCTGGTTGAAGGGAGAGGACCTGATCACTCACCTGGGGCTGGAATATTACGATTAGAAACTAAGTGCGCACGGCGGGCGCCAGGCGCTGCTCGATGGCGCTGACGCGTCGATCGAGGTCTTTGAGCGTGGCCAGGATCTCGCGCAGCGTTATCTTGATGTCGTTCACTTCCTGCTGGAGCCGGTCCATTCGCTCCTCGAGCCTTTCGATGCGCCTGTCCATACTGTCCAGGCGTCCATTGATGGTATCGAAGCTCTTGTTTATGGTATCGAAGTTCTTGTTTACGCTGTCGAAGTTCCTGTTTTGTGCCCACACGGCCACAAAGATTGCGATCAGCACCGGTAGCGTGATGCTGATCGTCGGAATCCAGACCTGCAGGTCCTTCATGGCTTGATTCTAGCACGCAACGCTGCTCCCCGTTGACACGCTCTCCCCCGCGTCCCCATAATGAAACTTAACGAAGCGCGACTCGCTTTCATGTCCTCCAGCGCGGAGTCCACGGCAAGCCCCGATCGAAGCTTTTTCTGGCGCCGGCTGCACTCCGTGTCGGGCGTGTTTCCGGTCGGGGCGTTTCTGTTGGAGCACCTCTACACCAATTCCTACGCGATCAACGGAGTGGAGGCTTACAACGAGAAGGTCCGGGGCCTGACCGAGCTCCCGATGGTCTTGATTCTGGAGATCGCCTTCATCTACATTCCCATCGCCTACCACGCCCTGTATGGAGTCTGGGTGTGGTGGCGGGGCGACGGGAACGTGACCCATTACCCCTGGACCGGCAATTGGATGTACTCGCTGCAGCGGTGGACCGGCCTGGTCACCATGGCCTACATCGCCTTTCATGTCTGGGAGCAGAGATTTGCCGGCGTTCACATCATTGAGAATTACTTCGTCGCCTTTTCCAAGGTGCAGCACAGCATCGCTCGCCCGGCGGTGCATGCTTTTTACGTGGTCGGCCTGCTGTCGGCGTGCTTTCACTTCGCTTACGGACTGTGGCTGTTTGCTTGCAAATGGGGATTCGCGCCGGGCCGGGCAGCGCAGAAAAAACTGCTGTGGGCCTGCGCCGCGCTGTTTCTCGTGCTCAGTAGCGCCGGCCTGATGAGCCTGCGCAGCATTTCTACGGCGCCATTGCAGCCGCGGCCGGAGGAGCTGCTCAAAATGAGGAGTCAGAAGTCGGTAGCCAGGAGTCAGGGGCCGGAGGCCGCCGGCAAGAGGTCCGCATTCTGATGGCAAACCCTCGGGTCATCGTCGTGGGCGGCGGGCTGGCGGGCCTGATGGCCACCATCCGCGTCGCCGAAATGGGCGTGCCGGTGGATGTGTTTTCCATCGTGCCGGTCAAGCGTTCGCACTCCGTCTGCGCCCAGGGCGGCATCAACGCCGCCAAAAACCTGAAGGGCGAAGGAGACTCCACCTGGAAGCATTTCGACGACACCATTTTCGGCGGTGACTTCCTGGCCAACCAGCCGCCGGTGAAGGACATGGCGGAAGCGGCCCCCGGCATCATCGACATGCTGGACCGCATGGGGGTCATGTTCAACCGCACCTCGGAGGGCCTGCTCGATTTCCGCCTCTTCGGCGGCACGCTCTACCACCGCACGGCCTTTGCCGGCGCCACCACTGGCCAGCAGCTTCTCTACGCCCTGGATGAGCAGGTCCGGCGTTTCGAGGCCGAGGGCAAAGTCCGCAAGTTCGAGCACTGGGAGTTTCTCTCCGCCGTGCTCGACTCGAGCCACGCCTGCCGGGGCATCTGCGCCATGGACCTGCACTCCATGGAGGTCCATGCCTTTCCCGCCGACGCGGTGATCATCGCCACCGGCGGCATCGGGGCGATCTTCGGGAAAAGCACCAACTCAGTCACCTGCACCGGCAGCGCCCAGGGCGCTTTGTATCAGCAAGGTGCATATTACGCCAACGGGGAATTTGTGCAGGTGCACCCCACAGCCATTCCCGGCGAGGACAAGCTGCGGCTCATGTCGGAATCGGCCCGCGGCGAGGGCGGCCGGGTCTGGGTCCCGCGCGACGGTAAGAAGTGGTACTTCCTCGAAGAGTGGTATCCCAAGTACGGCAACCTGGTGCCCCGCGATATCGCCACTCGCGCCATCCACAAGGTCGTTTATGAGATGGGCCTGGGCGTGGAGGGCCACCCGGCCGTCTATCTGGACCTGACCGAGATCGACCCCAAGGTGCTCGATCTCAAGCTGGGCGGCATCCTGGAAATTTACGAGAAATTCGTCGGTGTCGACCCGCGTCAGCAGCCGATGAAGGTTTTTCCCGGCATGCACTACACCATGGGCGGCTTGTGGGTCGATTATCGCCATATGACCAACCTACCGGGGCTGCTCGCGGCCGGTGAGTGCGAATATCAGTATCACGGCGCCAACCGTCTGGGAGCCAACGCTCTGCTGAGCTGCATCTTCGCGGGTCGGGTCAGCGGTGCTACCGCCGTCGAGTACTTGCGGAATGTTTCGAACGGCGCGGATGCGGTTCCCTCCTCGGTCTTCGACCAGGAAAAGCTCCGCCAGCAAGAGCTCAACGAGAAGGTCCTCGAGGGCAAGGGCGGGGAAAACCCGTACACCATCTGGCGGGAGATGGGCCAGTGGATGACCGAGCACGTCACCGTCATCCGTTACAACGAAAAGCTGAAGAAGTGCGACGAGAAAATGGTCGAGCTGCTGGAGCGCTCGCGGCGCATTAACCTCAGCGACCAATCCCGCTGGTCCAACCAGACCCTGGCTTTCACCCGCGAGCTTTCGAACATGCTGCAACTGGCTCGCGTGATCACACAGGGTGCGCTCGCCCGCAACGAAAGCCGCGGCGCCCATTACAAGCCGGAGTATCCCGACCGCGACGACCAGAACTGGCTGAAGACCACCAAGGCTTTCTTCGCTCCCGACGTGGACGAGCCGCGGTTCGTTTATGAGCCGGTGGACACCTCGCTGATTCCGTTGCGGGAGCGCAAGTACTGAAGAAACCATGGCGGACTCGAAGACAGTTGAGATTCGGATCAAGCGGCAGTTGACGCCCGACGGCCCTAGCCGCCGGGAAACCTTCCGCGTTCCCTTGAGGCCGGGCCTGAACATTATCGGCGCGCTGATGATGATCGCCGAAAACCCGGTCACCGCCGAGGGCCGGCAGACGGTTCCGGTTTCCTACGACGCCAACTGTTTGGAAGAGGTGTGCGGCTCCTGCGCCATGGTGATCAACGGGAAGGTGCACATGGCCTGCTCGGCGCTGATCGAGCGCCTCGATCAGCCGATTCGTCTCGAGCCGATGTCCCGCTTCCCTGTGGTACGGGACCTGCAGGTGGACCGCTCCCGATTGTTTCGGGACCTCCAGCGGGTCAAGGCCTGGATCCCCATTGACGGCACTTACGATCTGGGCCCCGGGCCGCGGATGTCCCAGCGCGAGCAGGAGGCCGCCTATCACTTCGCGCGCTGCATCTCCTGCGGCTCTTGCCTGGAAGTCTGCCCGCAGTACAACGACCAGACGCAATTTGTGGGCGCGGCCGTGCTGGGGCAGGTCCGCCTGTTCAACTCCCACCCCACCGGCCAGATGAATGCTCCCGAGCGCCTGGAAGCGCTGCTGGGGCCGGGCGGTATCCACGAGTGCGGCTACGCGCAGAACTGCGTCGAGATCTGCCCCAAGGATATTCCACTTACCCAAGCCATCAGTGAAGTCGGCGGGCAGGTGATGCGGCACGTGCTGTTGGGTTTCTTGAGAAAGTAAGAAGGGAGAGGAGAAAGTGAAGAGAATACTTGTTGCTGTCGTGGGTATAGCGGCGCTCGTTTGGGGGCAGGAGCCCAAGGCCCCCGCTCCGGAGCGTGAGCCGGGACTCTACGCCACCATCAACACTTCGATGGGGTCCATCGTCTGCAAGCTCTACGAGAAGGAGGCCCCGCTGACGGTGAAGAACTTTGTCGACCTGTCGCGCGGCACAAAGGAGTGGACCGACCCCAAGACCGGCCAGAAGGTGAAGAGGCCGCTTTACAACGGCACCATCTTTCATCGGGTCATCCCTAACTTCATGATTCAGGGCGGCGATCCGCTGGGCAGCGGGATGGGGGATCCGGGTTACAAGTTTCGCGACGAGTTTAGCCCGGCGCTAAAGTTTGAACAGCCGGGGCGCCTAGCCATGGCCAACTCGGGGCCTAACACCAACGGCAGCCAGTTCTTCATCACCGAGGCGCCCACGCCGCACCTGAACAATCTGCACACCATCTTTGGCCAGGTCGTGGAAGGCAAGGAGCTGGTCACGAAGATCGCCACCGTGCCGCGCGACAACAACGACAAGCCGCGGACCCCGGTGGTGATCAAGAGCATCCAGATCCAGCGTGTCCCGGGCCCCGGCGCGAAGCCTGAGGGCGAGGCGGAATCTAAGTCGGCTGCCCCGGCCAAGAGGGCCCCTGTAAAGTGAGGTGGGAAAAGGTTACGGCAGGGCCGCCGAAAGAGCGGCCCCGCCGCATAGCCGTAAACCGGTCAAAAGGCGAAGCGCAGACCCATCTGGATCTCTCGAGGCGTCAGAACGGTGCCGCTGATGCGGCCGAACGAGCCGGACCCGTAAGTGGTGTTGGGGTTGGCGAAGTGCGGATTGTTGAACAGGTTGAAGAATTCGGCGCGGAACTCGATCGATCGCCTCTCGTCGATGGCCGTCTTCTTGAAGACTGAGAAGTCGAAGTTCACCAGTCCCGGGCCGCGCACGTGACCGATGCCTGAGTTGCCGAAGGTGTACGGCGCCGGGTCAGCGAAGCAGCCCGTGTCGAGCCAGGCATCCACCCGCTTGGGCGTTCCGACGCTGGTGCAGGTGATGTCGGGGCGGTTGCCGGTCCCGGTGTTCAGCCGGGAAGTGGCTACGCTCATTACCAGCGGCTGCCCGCTCTGCACGGTTGTAATGCCGTTGATCGACCAGCCTCCGAGCACCTTCCTGGCCAGGGCGGAACCTCCCGACAGGTAGGGCTTCCCCGTTCCCATCGGCAGCTCATAGCTGTAGCTCATCACCAGGTTCTGGGGAATATCCACGGCCTTGAACCCTGCTGACAGGCCGCGGTTCAGGCTGTCGAAGTACGGGAAGAGGGGACTGGAAACGGTGTCGATGCTCTTGGAGAAGGTATAGGCGGTCAGCATCTGGAAGCCGTCCGAGAAACGCTTCTCCACCTTCACCTGCAGGGCGTTGTAGTAGGAGTCTCCATCGCCGTTGCGCTGGTGTATTTCGGTCACGTTGGGAGCGAGGGAGTAGTAGGGGCGCCGCTCGTCAAAGGAGCCCGGTGCGGGCAGCGGCACGTTGATGTCGCGATCCCGGTAGATGTGGGTCCCGCGCGTGCCCAGGTAGGCTGCTTCCACCATCGTTTTCCAGCCCAGTTGGCGCTGCACGCTAAAGTTCCACATCTGGGCCATGTCCTGCCGGAAATTGCGGGCGATGAACCAGACGGCAAATCCCGGCGGAGGATTCAGCGTCGGCGCCAGCGGCACGGGAGTGAAACCGGGCAGGCCGTCGCTGACGCTGCGGGTGGGAACGAACTGGTTGGGCTGCTGCAGCACGTTCAGCAGGAAGAAGGGGTAGTTTCGCTCCAGGGTGCCGCCGGTGGCGCCGAAGTTGTCGGGAAAGTAGCTGATGCCATAAGCCGCGCGGATGGCCGTCTTGCCGTTGTCGGGCGAGTAGGCCAGTCCGACGCGTGGCCCAAAACCTCGGGTGAAGTTATCCACGTTCGGCCCGCGGTCGCTTGATGAGGCGACGTGGATGAGCCCATCGCCGAGATCGAAGTTGGACTGGCGGTTGTATTTCTCCACCGGCCTTGTGAACAGGTCCCAGCGCAGGCCTACGTTCAAGGTCAGCTTGCTGGTGATGCGGTAATCGTCCTGAAGGTAGAAGCCCCAGTAGAGCATCCGCACGCCTGGCCGGGTATCCACAAAATCGCGTTCCACGCGATAGGGATAGCCTAACAGAAAGCTGGCCCAAGGACTGCCGGTGCCCCCCGCTCCGAGGTTGCTGGAGTAGTTGCCGTCGAAGTGGAACAGGCCGCGTGGCTGCGTCTGCGGATTGGTTAACGTGGACTGGATCCGCCGGATGTCGCCCCCCAGCTTCAGGGAATGCTTGCCCTTGATCCAGGTGAAGTTGTCCGTATATTGATAGGTATTGGCAATTCTCTGTGAATTGGTCCAGCCCGGCGAG
>JACQDG010000196.1 GCA_016201185.1 Acidobacteriota bacterium
CAGCATTCCGCCGCCGCAAATGGAAGTGCGGCTCATGGCGGAAAGTCCTGCCCCTCACCCCCCCAGCACAAGGTAAGTCACTGGCTTCGGGCTGCGGCGTACGAATTCCATCCGGGCAACCGGGGCCAGGGGCGAAAGCAAAACTCTCGAGCCCGGCGGCAGGTCTGGGGGCAACTTCCGGCCGACGGCCTGGCGGTAGCGGGGCGCGGCGTCCCGGAAGAATTGCCCGACGCGCAGATCCCAATAAAACTCCCGAACGAGTTTGGCGTAGCCGGCCAGCCGGTCCATGTTAAAGGAGACGTTGCCGCTCGGCAGCATTTCAGCGAGCTGCGCCAGCTCCTTTGAATCCTTCAGGCGGAAATCAGGCGCGGACGCCATGAAGGTAGAAAAGCGCGCCAGATCCTGGCCGGTGAGGCCGTGTTCCATCAGCGCGGCGGTCTCGCGCACGGCGGCGTGGTTCGAGTGGAGGCTGAAGCGGGAACGCGCCTCGGCCTGGAAATCCGTGAGAGGCGGGCCGGGGGAGGCGAGCTGCACCAGCAGCATCACGGTTTCGAGCGCCGTGTTGCACTCCACCCTTATGGAACCCGTCGTCCGACGGAGGGAGGCCAGCGGATCGCCCGGCCCGGAGGGCATAACGGAAGGCGCCCCGGCGGCCGCCACGGCCAGCAGAACTGCTACGCGAAGATAGGGCATCGTCCTCTTACCTGACGGTGGGGTATTTCACACCGAGCTGCTCCAAATAGGTCTTATGCCGGCTCGGATCGAAGCGCAATTTTTCCAGTTGCGGGCGGAAGCGCGCCATCCGCTCCCGGTTCAGCTCGATGGGCGGCGGCGTGCCTTCCGGCACCAGCGACTGCCACTGCTTTTCCTTGGTCTGCTCGCGGAAATAAGAGCGGGCCGCCTCGAGCAGCTCCGGGCGAGTGAACAGCTCGATGGCCGTCATGGCCTGGGCCTTGGCGCCGGCCGTGGCGCCCTTGCGGGCGATCGGGGTTGCCATGGCGATGGCGCTCGACCAGTGGTGCGCCACCAGGTTGGGGATGTTGGCCGGATAGCGCAGGTTCACAGTAGGCACGTTCCAGGAGACCTCGGCGATGTCGTCCGAGCCGGCGCCGCCGCGGTTCCCGTCGCCGGGCGGCTTCAACTCGGTCACCGCCGTCTTCAGTCCTTCCACTTTGACGTTGAGCTCCTTCTGCGCCGCCCCCGCCAGCGCCTGGTCGTCCTCGCTCCAGGCCGGCATGCCGACGGCTTTCATGTTGGAGTAGAGCGCCTCGGCGAGAGGCTTGTTCATGTGGGATTCCCAGGTGCCGGCCAGGATGCGCTCCGTCATGGTGGTGTCGGTCATTTCGGCGGCGGCGCGGGCGATCTTGGCGCCCAGATCGTGCAGGTCGCGGACGTGCTCGTAGTCGAGCTCGCGGAAGTAGTACCACACCGAGGCTTCCGGCGGCACCACGTTCGGCTGGTCGCCGCCGTGGGTGATGACGTAATGGGAGCGCTGCTCCAGGCGCAGGTGCTCCCGGCGATAGTTCCATCCGGCGTTCATCAGCTCCACGGCGTCAAGCGCGCTGCGGCCCATCCAGGGCGAGACGGCGCTGTGCGCGCTGCGTCCGTGGAAGCTGTACTCGGTCGAGACCAGCGCCGTGCCGCTCGGGCCATAGGACGTGGAAAAATCGGAGCTCACATGACAGCTCAGCATGGCGTCCAGGTCCTTAAACAGCCCGGCGCGGACCATGTAGTTGCGGCTGCCCAAGAGTTCCTCGGCCACCCCGGGATAGATGCGGATCGTGCCCGGGATCTTGTATTTTTCCAGGAGCTCTTTCACTACCAGGGCGGCAGTGACGTTCACTGCCTGGCCGGCATTGTGTCCCTCGCCATGGCCGGGACCGCCGGGGATCAGCGGCTCGCGATAGGCCACGCCCGGCTTCTGCGAGGCTTCCGGCAGGCCGTCGATATCGGCCATAAAGCCGATGACCGGCTGGCCCGAGCCCCACTCGGCCACGAAAGCGGTCGGCATGCCGGCCACGCCCCGGGTGACGCGGAAACCTTCCTTCTCCAGGATGCCGGTGATGTACTTCGAAGTCTCGAATTCCTGAAAGCCCAGCTCCGAGAAGCTGAAGATGGAATCGGTCATCACCTGGGTGAAGGTCCGCCGGGCCTCCACCAATTGAAAGACGTGCTCCTTCAAGCCTTCGACGCTCGGCCGCGGGGCCTGGGCCGGGAGCAGGATCGAGAACGATGCGAAGCACCAGATCAGACGTGGAGGCGGCATTATCGCTGCCATCAGCTCCTCCCAAACGCACAATGTAGCATTTCTTCGTCGCGGCGCCAGGTTTCAATCCCCCAGGAGCTGGCCGTAAGCGTTCAACGAAGGCACGTTGTCGCAGACCGCCTTGACGCCCGCGGTAATAGGCACGGCGAGCAGCAGGCCGATGGCGCCCCACATCCACCCCCACACCATGATCGCCACCGTCAGGGTCAAGGGATTCAAGTGCAGCCGGGAGCCGACCAGTTTGGGATAAAACACGTTCATCGCCAGCAGATGCAGCCCGGCCACAGAGGAAAGGATCACCACCAAGGATGAGATGGAAGTGTACACGCCCAGCGACGCGAACAGCGGCGGCGCCATGGCCAGGGGCAGACCGACGTAAGGGATCACGCTGAGCAGCCCGCTGATGGTTCCCATCATGAAGGGAAAGGGAATCCGCAGGAACCAAAAAATAAGCGCGCTCAAAGAGGCCAGCAGAACCGCCAGCAGGAAATTGCCCACCAGGAAAGCGCGCACCATGGCGCCGATGCCGTTCAGCGTGCTGTGCACCGCGTGGCGGTTTTCGAGGCGGAACAGGTTCACGAAACCGTGCCGCATGTGGTCCTTCCAGCTCAGCATGAAGTACACCAGGAAGGGGATGAAGGAAGCGAGCAGCAAAAATTGGTAGAAAATCCGGAGTTGCGGAAAGACGTAGCGGGTGAGGAGCCCGCTCTCGTCTTTCAGGCGCACCTCGGCGACCGGCGGCGGAGGCGGCGGCTCCTGCCGGGCCCGGGCGCGCGGGCGGCGCGTCTCGATGGCCTGCACGATCTGCTGCTGCCGCTCCTGCGGCATGAACCGCATGAAGGTGGCTTCCAGGTTTTGCACGCGCTGCCGGACCTTCTCCACCGTTTCCTTGATGGTGGTCTCATAGCGCGGCAGCTCCTGCAAGAAGGCCACGCTGCGGGTGTAGAACAAGCCTCCCACCAGGTAGAGCAAGGCCACGGCCAGCAAGCAAACCAGAAATGCCGCCAGCCCCCGCGGGAACCGCCAGCCCACCAGCAACCCCACCACCGGCTCCAGAAGGAAGGCGCAAAGCAGGGAGCAGAAGAAGGTAATCACCACTGCCTGAGCGTAATAGCAGACGGCCACCACGACGCCCAGGGCGATCACACGCTGGCTGGCGCTCGATACAATCTGGAGATTGGGATAGTCGCTGGCAGCCGCCACGGCTTGCCCCCGCACTAGCTTTCAATCTAGCGCAACAGGAGAAACAGAAGCAACGAAGTCCGCTGGGTGTTACAGGTGGAGGCAGGATGCTAACCGGCGCCCTGTTACCGCTGCCGCGCAGCGATTTTCAGCCGCGTCTGGGCGCGCTTCAGGGCGTTGAGGGCGCGGCCCACGTCGAAGCCCAGGTCCGGGCCTGCCAGGCGGGCGTTGGCGCGGCGCATGGCTTCTTCGGCGCGCTTCACGTCGATCTCATCGGCCTTCTCGGCGGTGTCGGCCAGCACGCGCACGCGCTCGGGCAGCACTTCGACCACCCCGCCGCCCACCGACAGCTCCCTGCGCCGTCCTTCCGAAACGTAGCTCAGCACGCCGATCGACAGCTCGGCGATCAGCGGGGCGTGATCCTGGCGCACGCCGATCTCGCCTCTCTGCGTGGGGATTTGCGCCTCGGTGACTTCCTCCCGGATCATTAGCCGGGCCGGGGTCGCGATTTCCAGTGTGAAGCCTTGGGCCATGTGGTTCGGTTACATCACGCCTTGCTTGAGTTTCTCGGCCGCCTCCTGCGCCTCCTCGATCGTCCCCACCATGTAGAAGGCCTGCTCCGGCAGGTCGTCATGCTTGCCCTCTACCACTTCCCGGAAGCCCCTGATCGTGTCCTCGAGCTTCACGTAGCGGCCCTCGCGGCCCGTGAACTGGGTAGTGACGAAGAACGGCTGGGAGAAAAATTTCTGGATCTTGCGGGCCCGG
>JACQDG010000182.1 GCA_016201185.1 Acidobacteriota bacterium
ACCAAGAGCGGGGAAGGCGAGGGTTCCCTTGCCGAGATCAACATCACACCGTTTGTCGACGTGGTGCTGGTATTGCTGGTCATCTTCATGCTCACGGCGCGCGTCATGGAGTTCGGCGTCGATGTGGACGTCCCGAGGACGAAGCAAGTGTCGGAGACGACTAAGGAGATGCCAGTGGTGAACATTTCCGCCCAGGGAGAGCTGTTTGTGAACTCCGACCCGGTCAACATCAACGAGCTGGCGAAGAAGCTGGGGCCGCTGCTGGGGAAGGATCGCAGCGCCTACCTGCGCGCCGACAAGAGAGTGGAATGGGGAATTGTCGCGCAGGTGATGTCGGAGCTCAACTTCGCTGGTGTGAAAGTGAGCGCCGTGACCCAGCCGCTGGAGACGTCGCCGAAACGAAAATGACCGCGCATTTGGATCCTCTGGCAGTACAGGAGCGCCTGCGGAAACCTTTCCTAAGCGCGGTAGCGTTACACGTGTTCTTCTTCAGCCTGACGTTTTTCTATTCCTGGGCGCTGATGAAAAGCCCCATCCGGTTTGGCGATCCCAACGCCATGATGGGGGGCGTCGTGCCCCTCAACATCGTAAGAAACATTCCGCTGGCCCCGGCGCAGACCGTCATCCAGAATCCCGTGGCCAGCGACACCCGCTCCAGCGTTCCCCCGCCTCCACCGGGAAAGGCGCAGGCCCAACCCCAAGAAAAGGTGGAGGCCGAGGCAGAGGCCATCCCCATCCCCGGGCCCAAAGTTAACAAACCATCCGAGCGCAAGCCGGCCATAAGAAGGTTCCGGCCCTACGTTCCGGACCGGGACAACCAGCTTTACTCCGTGACCGGAATGGGGGTGAATACGCCTTCCTACAGCGGCATCCAGCCGGAAAGGTTTGGAGTAGGAATCGGCGCCGGCCCGGGCAATCCCTTTGGATCTCGTTACGGCTGGTACGCGGAGGCTTTGCAGCGGCGGATCGGCGAACAATGGCAAAAGGAACTGGCCCAGGTGGATCCGCGGGTACGCACGGGACCGCGAACTGTGGTATTTTTTGAAATCTTGCGCGACGGCAGCCTGCGCAACGTCCGGCTGACGCAATCGAGCGGCAACCCGTCGTTGGACTATGCGGCTCTGCGGGCGGTGACCAACGCCAGCCCCCTGCCGCAGTTGCCTTCCGACCTGGGCCGGAGCTCGGTCACGACCGAGGTTTGGTTTCAGCTAAAGAGATGAGCCATCGACGAGCGGCCTTATTCCTGATTCTGGCAAGCCTGGGGATAGGGCCGGCCATCCGCGGCCAGCAGCCGGACATAAGCATCAAGATCATCGGCGAGCGAGGCAAGGTGCGGATTGCCGTGCCGGAGTTTCGCGCCACGAACGTCTCGCCGGCGGTGAACGAAGCCTTCAACTCGACGCTTTGGAACGATCTGGAAAGCTCGGGCGTTTTCGAGATGGTTTCGAAGAGCCTGTATCCTACCGAGACGCCGCAGAAGCCGGAAGACTTCAAGCCCCCGAAGATGCCGCCGGTCCCGCCGCCGCGGCGGCTGCGGCCCGGAGAGAAGCCGGCTCCCGCCCCCACGCCGATCCGGCAGGGCCCCTGGCTGACGGATTGGTCGCAGCCTCCGGCGTCGGCTGTAGTGCTGGCCTTCGGATCGACGGCCATGCAGGACGACCGCTTCGCGCTGTCGGGCTGGCTATACGAGGTGGACAAGCCGGATGTCGCCTCGGCCCACATCCTCGGCAAGCGCTATCTCAGCGACAACGATGTGGCCGGCGCGCGCCGGGTGGCCCACGAATTCTCGAGCGATATTCTCCAGAGACTGGGGGCTGGGCCGGGTATTGCGGGGACCCGCACCTACTTTGTCTCCAATCGGACCGGGTACAAAGAAATCTGGGCCATGGACTACGACGGCAGTAACCAGGTTCCTATCACCCAGTACAAGTCCATCACCATCAATCCGGAGATCAGCCCGGACGGCTCGATGCTGGCCTTTACCACCTTCGCCCGGGGGAACCCCGGCATTTTTATCCACTCCCTCGAAACGAACCGCCGCCTGACGTTTTATAATCAAGTGGCGTCCTTGAACGCCACTCCGAGTTTTTCACCGGACGGGAAAAGATTGGCCTTCGCCTCGTCGGCCAGCGGGCGGGCGCAAATCTATATTGCTAATATAGACGGGAGCAACTTGAGACGGATATCCAACTCGCTCGCAGTGGAGGTGGAGCCCAAGTTCAATCCTCGAACGGGCGCGCAGATCGCCTTTGTTTCCGGCCGCGCCGGGCCGCCTCAGATCTACCTGACGGATGCCGATGGAACCAACGTTCAGCGGCTGACCCCTGGCGGGGGAGGAGATGCGGTGAACCCGGCCTGGTCGCCGGACGGCCAGCGGATCGCCTTCGCGTGGACCAAGGGTTTCGAGCCGGGCAACTACAACATCTTCATCCAGGAAGTGGCTACAGGGACGCTGACGCAGTTGACGTTCGGCGCAGGCCGCAACGAGCACCCTTCTTGGGCCCCGGACGGCCGGCACATCGTGTTTGCTTCCAACCGGGCGGGCGGGACGCAGATCTGGACGATGCTGGCCGACGGTACCCACGTTAAGCAGTTGACCACACTGGGACGCAATGAGCAGCCCGTGTGGGGTGTCAAGTAGGGCAGACGGGAAAAGCAGCAGCACGCAATAGAGACTGAACCTAATTTTTCTAGGAGGCGATGAAAGGAAATGGTACACAAGCGACAGTTATTCCTGATCTTGCTGGGGCTGAGCCTGGTTTTGTTCGCGGCGGGATGTAAGAAGAAGGCGCCGCCGCCGCCACCGCCGCCGCCCCCGCCACCGCCGGTGGAAAAAGCACTGCCACCTCCGGCGCCTGCGGTTTCCATCAGCGCCGAGCCCAGCTCGATTGAGCGCGGCCAGTCGGCCACTCTGCGGTGGAATTCCTCGAACGCCACCGATGCTTCCATCGACCACGGCATCGGGACGGTAGCCACCAGCGGCTCACGGCAGGTATTCCCCACTGAGACCACGCGTTACACCATCACCGTGAGAGGGGCGGGAGGGAGCAACAGCGCCAGCGCGGAGGTGGATGTGCGCGCGCCGGCTCCGCCGCCGCCGCCGGCTGCGCCGCCGAAGGTCTTCACGCAGGAGCTGATGAGCCGCGTGCAGGACGCTTACTTCGACTTTGACAAGGCGGACATTCGCGAGGACGCCCGGGCGACGCTGACCCGGGACGCCGACGCCCTGAAGGCGCTGTTCGGCGAGTTCTCCTCGGCGCGGGTGGTGATCGAGGGCCATTGCGACGAGCGCGGCTCGGCTGAATACAATCTCGGCCTGGGCGACCGCCGCGCCAGCTCTGCCAAAGAGTTCCTGGTGCAGTGGGGCGTGCCGGCCGACCGGCTGAACGTGATCAGCTACGGCAAGGAAAGGCCCCAGTGCACGGAAAGCACCGAGGAGTGCTGGCAGAAGAATCGCCGCGTGCACTTAGTGCCGGGTCAATAACCACGAAGTCGTTCCGCCCGCCAGAAATCCGGGCTCCGGAGCAAGTGCAGGGCCCGGACCGGCGGTCTGATTTTTTGCCGCTGGTTGCTGTCCGGCGACTGAGCGCTCGTTGATGGGAGGTCTGTCTTGGGTCACCGATTGTTTCTGATCTTTGTCTTAGCGGCGATGCCGGCCTTTCCGGTCGCCAAGGAAATTCTGCAATTGCAGCGGGATATCGCCCTGTTGCAGGACCAGGTGCGCAACCTGCAGACCTCTTTCGACAAGCAACTGGCGGTTACCCAGCAGCTGCTGAATCAGAACTTGGACGCTTCCAACCGCCTGGGCAACGCCTTGGCCGTGCTCGACAAGGCGGTGCGCGACCAGGAGAAGGTTCTGGTGGCGCCGATAGCCAACGTCAACACGCGGGTGGACACGCTGGCCAGCCAGTTTCAGGCCCTGCGCGACGCGGTCGAGGAAATGAACTCCAAGCTGTCGAAGCTGCAGCAGCAGGTCCTGGATATCAAGAATATTGTCTCGACCGCGCCTCCGCCCGCCGCAGCGCCCACGGGAACGACGCCCGGCCAGCCAGGGGCCCCGCCGGTCTCCGCCGAGACACTGTTCAACAACGCCCTGCGGGATTACCAGTCCGGCAACTTCAACCTGGCCGGGCCGCAGTTTAACGATTACGTGAGGTACTTTCCCTCGAGCGAGCGGGCCGCCGACGCGCAGTATTACCTGGGGGAGATTTTCTACCAGCAGGAGCAGTTCGACCAGGCGGTGGCGGCTTTCGACCAGGTGCTGGAGCGCTACCCGGAAGGCAAGCGAACGCCCGACGCACAGTACAAGAAAGGCCTGTCCTTGCTGAAGCAGGGCAAGCGGAACGAAGCCGCCAGGGAATTTCGCGAGGTGATTCGCAAGTTCCCCCGCAGTCCCGCCGCCACCCAGGCCGCCGAGTCCCTGAAAGGGCTGGGGGCATCTGCGCGCCCAGCCCCGTCCAAGGGCGGCCGGCGAAAATAAGCTCTCGTAATTCCTCTACTGCAATTCCCCGCTTCCCTCCCTACCTCCCCTTCCAATCGGCGATAAAAACGTTGAATTCGTAACGCTCCTTGGCGTTGAGGTCGGAGGTGAAGACCAGTTGCCTGCCGTCCGGGGAAAACTCGGGGAAAGAAGTGAAGCCGTTGAAGAAGGTGACTTGTTCCAGGTTGCTGCCGTCGGCGTCGACGAGGAACAGCTCGAATTTGCGGCCGTCACAGTTGTTCTTGTTGGAGGCGAACAGGATGCGCTTGCCGTCGGGGGTGAAGGCGGGGGCGAAGCTGGCGCAGCCGAAGTTGGTGATCTGGCGGGCATGGGAGCCGTCACTGTCCGCCACGTAAAGCTCCATCTTCATGGGAGTGGTGAGGTTGTCGGCGAGCAGCTTCTTGTAGGTTTCAATGGCGGCCGGCGTGGACGGATGATTCCCGCGCCATACGATCTTTTTCCCGTCGCGCGAATAGACCGGTCCGCCGTCGTAGCCAACGTCCCTGGTGAGTTGCAGGTGGCCGGCGCCGTCGAGGTTCATCGACCACAGGTCCAGGTCGCCGGAGGCGAGCGAGGTGTAGACGATCTTACCGGTCTTCCAGTTGACGGTGGCCTCGGCATCGTAGCCGGGCTGGTCGGTCAGGCGGCGGACGATCTGGCCGGTGTCGGTGGCCACGTACAGGTCGTAGCTCGGATAGACGGCCCAAACATAACCCCGGCTCCGGTCCGGCGAAGGCGGGCACTCCGCCCCGGTCTCGTGCGTCGAGGCGTAGAGGATGTGCTTGTTATCAGGCAAGAAGTAGCCACAGGTGGTGCGCCCTTTTCCGGTCGACACCATCCGGACACCCGAGCCGTCCGTGTTCATGATGTAAATCTGGTCGCACTTGGCGCCGTCGCGCGTGGATTGAAAGATCAAGCGCTTGCCGTCGGGCGAGAAATAAGACTCGGCGTTCTGCCCGCCGAAAGTAAGCTGGCGGATATTCGCCAGATAAGGGGATTCCTGGGCCAGGGCGGCGAAAGCCAGCAGCATCAGCCCAAAGGACAGTCGGGCAAGAAATGAACGGTGCATCAGCGCTCCTTGTCTGAGAGCCACATGATAACAAGAGCGAGTTGGTACGGATTCTGGACAGAACTTGGTCCGCAATGGCAATACCATATGTTGGGTTCATGGCTGGAAACATACAAAATAAGGCATCATATTTTCTTTACAGCGGCCTTTAAAGACTGTAGGATAGGGGGGCTAGGGCCTTCGGCCCCGAGGACTTTTATGCTCAAACTGAAAAAAGTCGAGCTACTGGGCTTCAAGTCCTTCTGCGATCGCACCGAGATGCAGTTCAACGGGGGTGGGGTCGCTGCCATTGTGGGACCCAATGGCTGCGGGAAGTCCAACCTCAGCGACGCCGTTAGTTGGGTGTTGGGGGAGCAGTCGGCGCGTCTGCTGCGCGGCACGCGGATGGAGGACGTCATCTTTAACGGCACGCGTGACCGCAAGCCGCTCGGCATGGCCGCGGTGACGATGACGCTGTTCGACCCGGAGGTCTATTTCTACGCGCCTGCCGCGGCCCCGGGAGGAACTGAGGGGCCGACGAACGGAGAAGCGGCAGCCGCCGGGGCTCGGGGCAGGCGTAAGACCCAGCCAGCCGAGAGGCCCGGGGAAATCGTTGTTACGCGGCGGCTGTTTCGCAGCGGAGAGAGCGAGTATCTGCTGAACGGGCGCGCCTGCCGGCTGCGCGATATTCAGGAAATCTTCATGGGAACGGGCCTAGGCCCGGAGTGCTACGCCATCATCGAGCAAGGGCGCATCGGGCAGATCTTGAGCTCCCGGCCGTACGACCGGCGGGCGGTGGTGGAGGAGGCGGCCGGCATCACCAAGTTCAAGACGAAGAAGAAGCTGGCGGAAGCCAAACTGGAGAGCGCCCGGCAGAACCTGGCGCGGGTGAGCGACATCCTGGAGGAAGTCGGGCGGCAAGCGAATTCCCTGAAGCGTCAGGCGGCCAAGGCGCGCCGCTACGAGCAACTACGCGCCGAGATGACGGCGAAGCTGGCCGTGGCGTTGGGCGGCCGCCACCGGGTTCTGGAGCGGGAGACGATCGATACGGCTTTGGAGATGAACCTGGCTGCGGAGGATTTCCGCGCCCGTTTCGCCCAGGCCGAGCAGATGGAGGCGGAGCACGGCGCACTGCAAAAGGAAAGCTACGAGATGGAGCTGCTGTTGCAGGCGCGGCGGGACGCTTTAGCAGCGGCGGTGATGGAAACGGATCGGGCCCGGCAGCGCATGGCATACCAGGCCCGGTCGGTGGAAGAGAACAGCGCCCGCATTTTACAGGCGGAGGTCGAATTGGCCGCCATTGAACGGCGGCTGGAGGAGCTGGGGCAAGAGCTGGCCGCCGAGCGAGCTGCCCTGGAGGCCGTGACGGCGGAAGCAGGAGAGGCCCGGGCCCGGCTGGCCGGGCAGACCGCCGAGCTCGACGCGCTGCAATTCCAGGTGCGGAAGCGCGAGGCGGAGCAGGAAGGGTTGCGGCAAACCGTACTGCGCCTGCTGGGCGAGGTTTCCTCGTTGCGGAACCAGCTGGCCCAGATCGAGGAGTTTCAGGCGGGAGTGGAACGCCAATCAGCGCGCGTGCGCAGCGAAGAGGCAGCGGCCCGGCAGGAACGCGAGGAGCTTACCGTCGCCCGGCAAGCCCGGATCGAGAAGCTGGCAACGCAGCAGCAGGAGCTGTGCCAGCTCGAGGAGCGACGACGGCAGGGCGAGGCGAGCCTCGCTCGGAGGAAAGAGCAGGCGCAAGGACGGCGGCAGCGGGCCGAGAGTCTGCGGGACGAAATCTCCCGGATGCAGGCCCGGCGCCAGTCGCTCGAAGAGATTCTCTCCCACCGCGCCTACACCACCGAAACGGTGAAGAACCTGTTTGCCGCCATCGAGCAGGGGCGCCTGGGCGAGTTCCGCGTGCAAGGCATCCTGGCCGACTTCATGGAGGTGGAATCGAACTACGAGCGTGCGGTGGAGGAGTTCCTGCGGGAGGAACTGGAGTACGTGGTCGTCTCCGGCTGGGGTGAGGCCGAGGAGGGCATGCGCCTGCTGCGGGCTGAAATGGAAGGCCACGCCACATTCCTGGTGACGCCGGAGAGCGAGCCGGGCGGGAAGTTGCCCGCCTTGGAAACGGGGACCGGAATTTTGGGGCGATTAGAGGATCATGTCCGGCTCTCGGGCGGCCTGGTTATCCCGCGGCTGGGCCGGTGTTACCTGGCGCAGGACGAAACGGCCGCGCGCCGCGTGTGCCGGCAATACCCGGATCTTTACTTCGTGCTTCCCGACGGGCGCTGCTATCACGGAAACACGCTCAGCGGGGGCCGGAAGGCCTCTTCCGGGCCGCTGGCTCTGAAGCGCGAGCTGCGGGAACTGGTTCCCCGGCTGGCGGCCGGCGTTCAAGAACTGCAGGCTGAAACCGCGGCGCTCGAAAACATGGAGGCGGAGATCGCCCGAGAGTCGCAGCAGACGGAAGCGCTGCGGACAGAAATGCAGGAGCGGGAGAAAGAGGCGATCGCCTCCGAGCAGGACCTGCGGCAGCTTGACGTCGGGATGAGCCGGTCCAACTCGCGGCTCGCGGTGGCGCGGCTGGAAAGCGAGCGCCTGGCAGAGGAAAGCCGGCGGGCGGCGGCCGAGCAAAGCCGCGCCCAGACGGAAGTGGACCAGCGGGAAGCGGCGCGGTACGAGGCGGAGGGGGCGCTGGCTGCTCTTCGCCTGGCAATCGCGCAGGACCAGGAACGGGCGGCGCGGGCGGTCGAGGAGCAGGCCGAGCTGCGGGCCCGGCTGGCGGCGCTCGAAGAGCGCCGCAAAGCGGTGCTGGCCTCGAGCGCGCGGGTTGAACAGCTCCTGTCCGGAGAGGCCCGGCGGCGCGAGGAGCAAGTGCAGCAGATCGCCGTTTGGACCGCCGAGCGCGGCCGCCTGCTCGAAGACAACCGGCAATTGGCTGTCCAGATCGAAGCCCTAGCCGCACGGCATGGGCAACTCGAGCGAGAGGCGCAAAAGGTGGAGGCGGCCCTGCTGGCCCGACGTTCGCGCATGGCCGAGATCGAGGAATCGCTTAAGACCGTAAAGCAGGAACTCGAACAGGCGCGAGAGCGCCGGTCAGCCGTCGAGATCCAGCTCGTCCGCCTGCAATCGGACATCAAGCACCTCGAGGAAACCTGTCGGCACGAGCTCGGGCGGTCCATCGGCGAGATTTGCGCGAGCGTGGAATTACCGCTGGATCCGGAGGCCGCCGCCCAGGCCGAACAGGAATACCTGCAGTTGAAAGAGAAGATCGAGGCGCTGGGACCGGTGAATGTGCTGGCCCTCGAAGAATACCAGGAGGCGCAGCAGCGCTACGACTTCCTGGAGGCCCAGCGGCAGGACTTGATTGATTCTATCCGCGATACCCAGCAGGCCATCACAGAGATTGACGGCGTCTCGCGGCGACAGTTTCTGGAGGCTTTCAACGAGATCAACCGCCACTTCCGCCAGACCTTCACTATCTTGTTCGGAGGCGGCATCGGCGAAATGCGGCTGACCGACGAGAACAACATCGCCGAAAGCGGCATCGACATCGTGGCCTCGCCCCCCGGCAAAAGGCTGCAGAACGTGCTGCTGCTCTCGGGCGGGGAGAAGGCGCTGACGGCGATCGCCCTGCTGATGGCCGTGTTTCGCTACCAGCCCAGCCCCTTCTGCGTCCTGGACGAGGTGGACGCGCCGCTCGACGACGCCAACGTGGTGCGCTTCACCCGGCTGATCCGCGAGATGAGCGAGCAGACCCAGTTCATCCTCATCACCCACAACAAGACCACCATGGAAGTGGCCCAGACCCTCTACGGCGTCACCATGCCGGAGCCGGGAGTGTCGAAGCTGGTCAGCGTGAAGTTTGAGGAGGCCCCCGAACCGCAGCCCCGGCCGATGATGCCGCCGCCGGCGCCGGCCATAGCGAACGTGGCGCGGGTGTAAATGCTGGCGGGCATTTTTCTGGTGGTCGCGCGAAAGTAGCCCTGCCCCGTAAACTCACACCAGCTCAAACGTGCGCACCTGCCACGGCCGTATGTCGAGGTGAATCCGACCCTCGCGCCACCGTGCGTCTCCGATTCTCTCGCCGATCAGGTTCGTCTCCCTGACCCCGGAAATCGGGACCGCAAGCTCCATCGTCGCGGCGGCGTCACGTCCCTCTACTTCCGCCACTCGCAGCTCGTAGCCGTCGGCCGGCTTCTTGCGGAAGGCAAGCAACTGCACGTTGTCCGGCCCGAGAGAAAGAAAACTCTTTCGTGGCGGGAGGCCGCCCTGGCCGGGTTTGCCCAGGTGTACCGCTAGGCGCTGGCTGAACTCGGCGGAGGCCCGCATGCGCTGCACGCTGGAGAACTCCGTGCCGTGCGGCAGCAGCAGGTGGCGATACTCGGCGTAGCGCGGCCAGCCGTATTCGCCCGTCCAGTACGACTCCCACTCCCGCATGATCAGATTGCTGACCGCGCCGTCCGCCGTGCGCTTGAAGTACTGCGTCCCCGGATGCAGAACCAGCAGGCCGCCGGAGGCGTCCGCCAGATCCACGAAGGTGAGCGCGTGGAAAACCGCGTGCGCGGTGGCCTCCATGGCGAGCGGAAAATCACGCACTGCCATAGTGACCGGAAAAGCCGGCGTGAACGACAGCCAGTAGCCGTTCATGATCTCCACCGGAAACCGCCCGCGCGCGTTTAACTCATCGGGCAGCGGCGGGACTTCGCTCAGCACGCGGCTTATCACTTCCACGTAGGGCAGGCGCGCGTACAGGTTCACCCGCGTCTCGAACTTCAACAGCGGCCAAGCATGGCGAGCGCGCACGCTGGCGCGCAGCGGCCCGCGCTCCACCCAATCGATTTCCGCGTTCGAAGCGGCGCTGTCGTACTGCTCGGGCATCGGCTGGCGCTTGCCGCCGAAAACGCTGCGCGGCGTGTAGGAGGGGTTCGGCTTTCCGCGAAACACGGGAAACGGCGTCGCCAGCATTTCACGGCCGGTCTTCTTGTCCGTCAGGCCGGCGACGGCTCCGGTCGTCCGGTCCAGCCGGACCTTGACGAACTCGTTTTCGAGCGCCAGCCCCGCTTCGTCGAGGCGCAACTCCGTTTGCGGCAGCGTCGACACCCGGGAAACCGGCTGCAGATAGTACGTGGCGTAGCCCAGCGCCGGCGCTCGCTCAGCGAGGAATAGGCATTGCGCCACGCCGTCCTTCGCCGGCTGCAACCCTTGGGACGGCACGATTCGACCTTCGTGGTCGCGCACCATCACATCGCGCGCGTCCGCCGGCAGGGGACGGATGCGGCCGGTCTCTACGATGCCGCTCCGCTCCCAGCCGCAGGGGTTGAACACCGTGATCGCCGTGTCGCCGGGGCTCCCGCCGGTCGCCCGCACGTGACCAGCGATATGCGACATCGCCGCCTGCAACACCGGCTCGGTCTGTTTTCGCGCCGCATCCAGGTGGTCGTACCCGATGGCGCCCCAGGTGAAGTTGTGGCGGTCCTCAAGGCGGTCCAACGGCGCCATCCGGTCGCCCTGCCAGCGCGAGTACTCGCACAACCCCACGTCGTGACTCTGCGACGCCAGCAGGTCGCGCCACGCCCGCTCCAGAACGTTCGCCTGGCTTTCCCCGCCGAGCGTGGCCGCGATGGCGTCGAACCGCTCGGCAGTGAGCAGCAGCGCCTCCACTTTGCGGTCCAGCGCGCGCAACTGGTCACCGCCTAGCCCCCATGTCAACAGCTTGTTCCAGGAGTCCATGTCGAAGTACACGGTCTCGCGGGCGGCGCCGTACTTGTCCATGTACTCCTTCAGAGTGACGAACTCCACGGGAAGGCGCGCGGCGAGCTGGCGATACTTCTCCGGCGCGGCCAAGTAGGTAGGCTTCTCCGCCGATTCCCAGCCGAACTCTTCCCATGTGAACACCAGCGGCTTGCCCAGGGAGCGCAGCTTTCCATATCCCGGCATGGAGCTGAGATGGTCCAGCTTGGGTGAGAACTCGAGAAACAGCGAATTCTTCGGCGTGCTCGGGATCGTCGCGCCGTCCTTGCCTTTCCACAGGAACGCGTTGACCTCGAGCAACGGGATGCCGGCCGAGCCCCATGTATCTACTTGCGCCAGGCTGGCATACTTGAAGCCCGCGCCGGCCGCGATCTGGGGGATCTGCGGGTGCGTAAACTCCTCTTCCTCCAGGAAGGTGACCACCTCGTAGCCCAGGGCGCGGCGGATGGTCTCGCGGCCCACCACCATCTGCCGGATATTGGATTCGCCGCTGAACATCGTGCCCATCGGTTGGCTGTAAGTCCCGCCGATGAGTTCCACCTTGCCCTCGGCGAGGCTCCTCTTCAAGCGCCCGGCAATTTCCGGGAACTGCTCGGCCAGAATCTCGTAGGCCCGCGCATCCAGGTTGATGCAGGTCTTGACGCCCGGCGCGCGCTCGGCCATCTCCATCGCATCCGTCACCGAGAGCACGCTGGATTCGATGCCGAGCTGCCAGCCGATGCCGATATAGCTCCAGTGGTTGCAAAGCGTTACGCAAACGCCTTCGCTGCTTGCCCCCCGCGCGCCGAGGGCCGCCGCTGCGGCGCCGAGAAAGGTTCTTCGGGTCATGTGGGAAGCATACTGCACCGGAGGCGGCGCGACAATGCCTCCTACTCTGACTGCCCGTTCCCTGTGCTACATTGAAAGACTCCCGGCATGGCCAGCGAAAAATTCCAAAAGCTTGTTGAGATCATGGCGCGGCTGCGGGGGCCGAACGGCTGCCCGTGGGACCGCGAGCAGACCTTCGACACCCTCAAATCCTACCTGCTCGAGGAGGCCTATGAGGTCATCGACGCCATCGACCGCCGCGACTGGCAGGAGCTGGCGACTGAGCTGGGCGATCTGCAACTGCAAATCGTCTTCTTTTCCCAGATGGCGGCCGAGCAAAGCCTGTTTACGATCGACGATGTGCTGGAGCGCATCGCGAGCAAGCTGATTCGCCGGCACCCGCACGTTTTTGCCAACGAACCCGCCGCCACCGCGGAGCAGGTACTGAAACGCTGGGGCGAGCTGAAGGCCGAGGAGCGGGGTCCGGAACGGCCGGAGGGGCTGCTCGAAAGCGTTCCGCGCTCGATGCCGGCGATGATGGAGGCCTACCAGCTTACTTCGCGCGCGTCGCAGGTGGGATTCGACTGGCAGCGGTTCGAGGATTTGCTGGAAAAGCTCGAGGAAGAGCTGCGGGAGCTGGACGAGGCACGCCACGGATCGGGTGACCGGGAGCGGGTCGAGGATGAGGTGGGCGACCTGTTGTTCATGATGGTGAACATCGCCCGGTTCCTGAAGTTCGACCCGGAGCTGGCGTTGCGCAAAACGAACTGGAAATTCCGCCAGCGCTTCGCCCAGGTGGAACAGGGGCTCGCCCGGCGCGGCACGACGTGGGCCCAAGCGGGTATCGAGGAGATGGAAGAGTTGTGGCAGCAGGCAAAAAACCGGTAGGGCGGCAGAGCCCGATCGAGGTGCGGGCGCTTGCTGACACCGCTGACCTGTTCGACGCGGTGCGGCTGCAACAGACGGTATGGGGATTTTCCGACATTGATCTGCTTCCGCCACGGCTGTTCGTGGTGGCCGCCAAGATCGGCGGGCAGGTATTGGGCGCTTTCGACGGCCAGCGGATGGTGGGCTTCTGCCTGTCCCTACCGGGGCTGAAAGCGGGCGGAAGGTATTACCTACACAGCCACATGCTAGGGGTTCTGCCGGAATACCGGGATCGCGGCATCGGGCGCATGCTGAAGCTGGCGCAGCGCAACGACGCGCTGGCGCGGGACATCAACCTGATCGAGTGGACCTTCGATCCGCTGGAGATCAAGAACGCCCGCTTCAATATCGAGCGACTGGGAGCGGTGGTACGGCGCTTCGTCCCCAACCAGTACGGCGCCACCTCCAGCCCCTTGCACGCCGGCCTGCCCACGGACCGCCTCGTGGCCGAATGGTGGATCGCCGGGCCGCGGGTTCGCGCCATTGTGGAAGACACCCGCCGCTCGCCTATCTCCGTTCAGGAGCGGATCGAAGTGCCGATCGAGATCGGAGAGTTGAAGAAGAATCAGCCGCAGAAGGCGCGCCAGGTGCAGGCCCGCCTGCGGAAGGAATTTGAGCACTGGTTTTCTCGGGGCCTGACGGTGATCGGCTACGAGATCACGCCCCAGGCCGGCGCTTTTTTGCTGGGGACCTGGTCCGAAAAGGAATGAGACTTTCACGAATCACGCTGCGGCAGATTCGCCTGC
>JACQDG010000183.1 GCA_016201185.1 Acidobacteriota bacterium
TGGAGGAGGGCGCCACGGTAGAGTTTAAGGTCAAGCAGGGCCCCAAAGGTCTGCAAGCCGAGGAAGTGGTGATAGTCTAACAACTCTTTTCACCTGGGCCGGACGGCGGCGCGCTGCTGTCCGGCCCAGCTTTATCAGCATAAGGAGCGTCTCATAGATCCAAGACCTTTCGCACCCCGCCAGAGAGGCCGGCGTGACAACGTCAACCAATTCATCCGGGCCCGCGAAGTACGCGTGGTTTTCCCCGACGGCAAAGTGGAGGTACTGCCCACGCCCGTGGCCGTGCGACAGGCCAAGGAACTGGACCTGGACTTAGTCCTTGTTTCTCCCACCGCCGATCCCCCGGTCGCTAAGATCATCGATTACGGCGAATGGGCCTACCAGCAAAAGAAGCGCCAGCACGAAGCCAAGAAGAAGCAGCACGTGATGGATCTGAAGGAAGTCAAGTTCCGGCCCAACACGGACGAACACGACTACGCCTTCAAGCGCAACCACGCTCTGCGCTTCCTTCAGGAAGGCAACAAGGTGAAGGCCACGGTGGCATTTCGCGGCCGCGAGATCACCCACGCCGACCTGGGCCGGGGCCTGCTCGAGAAGTTGGTGGCCGAACTGGGAGAGCAGGGCACCGTGGAAGGCCGGCCGCGCATGGAAGGCCGCCTGATGCACGTCATCATCTCGCCCAAGAAAAGCAAGTAAGTCCAAGGGGGAGCGACCCGCCTGCTTTACCCTGTTTGGCAGAGACCCAATCGGGCCGTGAGGTAGAGATGGAAAGCGCCGGTTTTCAGGACGCGACGCGGGCGCAGTCGAGTTTTCTGGCCCCGCTCGAAAAGAAGGTCCTCCTCTGGCTTGCCTACCGCCTGCCCCCGTGGGTGAATTCCGATCATTTGACGCTGCCTGGCTTCGTTGCCATGTTCCTCGCCGGTATCAGCTACTGGCAGGCGCGGCGGAACCGGCTAGCGCTTATCCTGGTCATCGGATGCCTGGCTCTCAACTGGTTCGGCGACAGCCTGGACGGCACCCTGGCTCGGGTTCGCAACAAACAACGCCCCAGATACGGCTTCTACGTGGATCACATCACCGACGCCTTCGGAACCTTCTTTTTAATGGGCGGGCTGGCCCTCTCCGGCTATATGAGTCCGGTCGTTGCCATTGGCCTGCTCATTGTCTATTTCATGCTCTCGATCGAGGTTTACCTGGCGACCTTTACGCTGGGGACCTTTCACCTTTCCTTTTGGAAATTCAGCCCCACCGAACTGCGGCTGCTGCTGTGCATCGGAAACGTGGCGCTCCTGTTCCGCCCGACGGTAAAGATTCTGGGCGAAAGTTACCGCCTGTACGATGTGGGGGGAGCGATCGGAATCGTCGGCATGAGCCTGATGCTCTTCACGGCTGCCATCCGCCATACCCGCGCGCTCCATCGCGCCGAGCGAGCGCCGTGAGAGAGATAGCGGGGCGCGAGGGATGGCGCCTCGTGACGCGCCGCTGGTTGAAGTTCAACCTGGTCGGCGTCATCGGGATTGTTGTCCAACTGGCCGCTCTGGGGATCTTGGTGAGCGGCCTGCGACTCAACTACCTGGCGGCTACGGCGCTGGCCGTAGAAGCGGCCGTGCTTCACAATTTCCTCTGGCACGAGCGTTTTACCTGGGTGGATCGCGGCCGGGTTGGCTTAGGCGAGGCGATGCGCCGGCTGTGGCGTTTCAACCTGAGCACCGGCGCCGTCTCGATCTTCAGCAATCTGGTGCTGATGCGACTGCTGGTCGGCTGGGCCCGGCTCCAGTACCTCCTGGCCAACTTAGTGGCGATCGCCGCCTGTTCGGTGATCAATTTTCTGTTGAGCGACAGGTTTGTCTTTCGCAGGCAGCCATAAGTTTGTAGGATGGGAGGCTCGCTTATGCCCGCCTCCAAGCTCCGTTCGGCCCGCGCCGCCTGCCGGCTCATCCGCGACCGGGCGACTGTGCTCGTCAGCGGCTTTGTAGGTATTGGCCATCCGGAGGAGCTGACCACCGCGCTCGAGAAGCGATTCCTCCGCACCGGCCGGCCTCGCGGGCTCACCATTCTGTATGCCGCCGGCCAGGGCGACGGCAAAAACCGAGGCATCAATCACCTGGCCCACGAGGGTCTCGTACGGCGGGTCATCGGCGGCCACTGGAACCTGGCGCCGCGGATGGCCCGGCTGGCGATCGAGAACAAGATCGAAGCCTACAACTTTCCCCAGGGCGTCATCACACACCTATACCGGGACATCGCCGCCGGCAAGCCCGGCACGGTCACTCATGTTGGCCTGGGAACCTTCGTCGATCCGCGCCACGGGGGAGGAAAACTCAACGGCAAGGCTCGCGAAGACCTGGTCGAGGTGATCCGGCTCGGCGGCCGGGAGTGGCTCTGGTACAAGGCGCTTCCGGTCGACGTGACGCTCCTGCGTGCTACCACGGCCGACGAGCGCGGCAATCTCTCGCTGGAGCGGGAAGCCTGCTCGCTGAGTGTTCTGGCGGCAGCGCAAGCTGCCAAGAATTCGCGGGGGCTGGTGATAGCCCAGGTGGAGCGGGTGGTCCCGGCGGGAACCATTCCGCCACGTCAAGTCGAGGTGCCCGGCATCTTAGTGGACGTGCTGGTGAAAGCCCGCCCGGAAAATCACTGGCAAAGCTTTGCCGAAGCCTACAATCCGGCTTATAGCGGGGAAGTGCGAACCCCGAATCCTGTTCCGGCGTCGTTGCCGCTTAACGAGCGAGCCGTGATCGCTCGCCGCGCGTTTCACGGTCGAAAGCGGGCCGATCGGCGGCATTCCGGCCAGCGGCCTGAGCTTCGGCGCCTCCGCCAACCCCGAGGCCATCATCCCCCAGCCTTCGCAATTCGACTTCTACGACGGCGGCGGGCTGGACGTCGCCGTGCTGGGCATGGCGCAGTTGGACCGCCAGGGAAACGTCAACGTGAGCAAATTCGGCTCCCACATCGCCGGGGCGGGAGGCTTCATCAACATCAGCCAGAACGCGAAGAAGGTCGTTTTCTGCGGCACGTTCACCGGAGACGGCCTGGCCGTGAAGGTCGGCGGCGGGCGGCTCGAGATCGAAAGGGAAGGGAAGCGGCGCAAGCTGGTGCGCCGGGTGGAGCAGGTCACTTTCAGTGGCGCCTATGCCCGGCGGGCCGGCCATGAAGTGCTGTATGTGACCGAGCGTGCCGTCTTCGAGCTAACGACCCACGGGCTGCTGCTGAAAGAGATTGCCCCTGCCATCGACCTGCGCACGCAGGTTCTTGACCACATGGAGTTCAAGCCCTGGCTTCCGGAGCGCTTGGCGCGGATGCCAAGCGAGATCTTTCGGAGATAAGCCCAGGATTTCCATTGCGCCCGTCCCCGCAGCCCGGCTATATTAGTTTGGAAGGCACGATCACCCTGGGAGGCAGAGCCCCATGAAACGACGCGATTTTCTGAAGGCAGGCTTGGTTTCCGCAGCGCTTCCTTATCCGGCGCTGTCCGCCGCAACAACTAAACGCGCCAACGACGTGGTGGCCCTAGGACCGACGGGCGTGAAGGTTACCCGGCTGGCCATGGGCACCGGCACCAGCGGCTTTGGCGGCAGCTCCAACCAGACTCGCCAGCTCGGAGTCCGCGGCATCGCCGATTTGTTCCAGTTCGGCTTCGACGAGGGAGTTCGCTTCTGGGACTCGGCCGACCAGTACGGTAGCCATCCGCATTTGAAGGCCGCCCTCGAGAGAGTACCGCGCGAAAAGGTCGCCATCCTCAGCAAGACCCATGCCTCCACTGAGGCCGAGATGCGGGCCGACCTGGACCGCTTCCGCAAGGAGATCGGCACCGACTATCTGGATATCGTCCTGCTACATGCCATGATGGATCCCAACTGGCCCGCCAAGAAGCAGGGGGCCATGGCCGTCTTGTCCGAGGCACAGCAAAAGGGGATCGTAAAGACCCACGGCACTTCCTGCCACACCATCGGCGCTTTAAGGACGGCCGCGCGGACGCCCTGGGTTGAGGTGGACTTGGCGCGAATCAACGCCCACGGGATTCTCATGGACGCCGATCCGGCGAC
>JACQDG010000180.1 GCA_016201185.1 Acidobacteriota bacterium
CGGGGCGCTCGATCCGCCGGCATCGATAGTGATCTCGCCGAAGCGGGCCACGCCGCCGAGGATTTTCGTGTCGGCGTCGCCTGACCCGAAAATCGGTTTGTAGTGGCAGGTGACGGTCGTGACATCGGCAGGCTTCGCGGAAAGCTCCGGGACGAACCGGCGCAAGAAGGTCGGATCGACGCGCCGCTGGGCCTGGAGTCCTGCGGCCGCGCCACTCAGCAGAATCAGCGCGGCAACTTTCAACGGTGGTATGTTCATATCATTCTCAATCCACTGTCCGGAGGATAGCAAATGACCCAGGCTTCTTTCTTTAATCGCAGCGCTTTCATGAAGTGGGGGGCCGCGCTGCCCGTATTTGCGACCATCGCTACGCAAGAGCTGGCCGAAAAAGCCCTGGCCGCCGTGGGAAAGTCGTCCAAGGACAACATCTACACGCGCATCGGCGTGCGCCCATTCATCAACGCCCGGGGCACCTGGACCTATCTCAGCGGGTCGCTCGAGCTGCCGGAGGTCCGGGCGGCCAAGCAGGAGGCGGCCCAGCACTTCGTGGCAATCCTCGAGCTGCAACGTGCCGTGGGAAAGCGGCTGGCGGAGCTTTCCGGCGCCGAGTCGGGAATGGTCACCTCCGGGGCGGCCGGGGCCATGGCCGCAGCCACCGCCGGCTGCATCGCTGGAACCAACCCGGCCAATATCTGGCGGCTCCCCGACACCACGGGCTTGAAGCATGAGGTCGTCATGTTCGGGGGCCGCAGCGCCTTCGACAGCGCCATCCGCCTGGCCGGCGGCAAGCTGGTCGAGGCTTACACTCACGAAGAGCTCGCGGCAGCCCTCAATGCGAAGACCGCCATGGTTTACACCACCGACCTGGGCGAGAGCCTGAAGAAGATCGTCGACATCACGACGAAGGCCGGCGTGCCGTTGCTGCTGGATGATGCGGCCGGCATCCCGCCCATCGAAAACCTCTCGCTCTACTCCAAGATGGGCGTCGATCTTTATTGTTTCAGCGGCGGCAAGGGGCTGATGGGGCCACAGTGCTCCGGCCTGCTGCTGGGGCGCAAGCACCTGATCGAAGCGGCGCTCGCCAATTGCAGTCCCTGGGAAGGCGCCGTCTGCCGGCCGATGAAAGTGGGCAAGGAAGAAATCATGGGGTGCCTGGCAGCGGTCGAGACCTGGGGGAAGAAGGACCTCAACGCTCTGAACAAAGCGTGGAGAAGCCGCGTCGAGCGAATCCAGAAGCTGGTGGAAACTGTGCCGGGGGTGACGACGGAAATCCGGATTCCCGAGGGTGGCAACCGCTATCCCACTCTGATCGTCCGCTGGGACGAGAAGGCCTTCGGCTTCACTGTGGCGGACTGCGACAGAAAACTGCGGGAGGGCGATCCACGGATTGAGGCCCTGACGTCGAACAACCCGAGCCTGGTTCCCGCGGTGCGGGAAGGAAGAGAGCCGAAAGGCGATTCGAAATCACCCGAGCGGCGCGATCAACTGGAGATCGTTTCGATGACCTTGCAGCCGGGAGATGATCTGATGGTAGGCCGGCGGCTGCGAGAAATCTTGAGCGCGGCGCGGAAAGGCTGATTGCTCAGCGTCCCGGCTCGTTCTTGAAAACGCGGCCGCCCTTCATCACGAAGTTCACCTTCTGCAAGGCGGAAACGTCCTCCAAGGGATTCCCTTGGACGGCGATGACGTCCGCGAAGTAACCCGCTTCGAGCGATCCCACGCGGTCGGACCACCCGAGCAGCTCTGCGGCGTTCGTCGTCGCCGCACGGATGGCATCTAGCGGCTTCATGCCGTATTTCACCAGATAGAGGAACTCCCTGGCGTTGTCGCCATGCGGATAGACGCCCGCGTCGGTCCCGAAAGCGATGCGCGCCTTCGCCCGATAGGCCCGGCCCAGATTTTCCTGTTGTTGCTGCAGGATCTGGCGCTGCTTTTCGATCGATTCCGGGAGCATGCCCACCTTCAGCCCTTCCTTAAGAATAAATTCACCGTCATAGAGATCGAAAATGAGGAACGTGCCGCGCTCGACGGCCAGCCGGATCCCTTCCTCGTCAATCAGGCTGTTGTGTTCGACGGAGTCGATCCCCGCGCGGATGGCATCCTTGATCGACTGCGCGCCGTGGGCATGGGCGGCCACTTTACGGCCCAGTTTGCCGGCCTCCTCCACAACGGCCCGCATCTCCTCCGGCGTGTACTGTGGCGTTCCGGGCAGATCGCCTTTGGAAAGGACGCCCCCCGAGGCGCAGATCTTGATCACGTCTGCGCCGTACTTCACTACCTCCCGCACCTTGGCGCGCGCCGGCCAGGGGCCATCCGCGATGCCCGGGCTTACAAAGTGGAACTCCGGCGGCAGCAAGTTGTTGTCGCAATGGCCGCCGGTGATCCCCAGCGCCGGGCCGGAGACCAACATTCGTGGCCCGTCGATTTCGCCGGCATGGATCCCGTCGCGCAGCGCCACGTCGGCGTAGCCGTCGGCCGCCAGGTTGCGCACGGTCGTAAAGCCGGCCAGCAGCGTGTGGCGAGCATTCTTGACACCGTACACGGTCGCGCGGGGAATCGATACGCCCAGTGATTTGTAGCCAAAGTTAGTCGGCTCCATAGTCAGGTGGGTGTGAACGTCGATCAGGCCGGGGAGACAGGTAGACCGCGACAGATCGATCGACATCGCTGCGGAGGGAACGGCAACGCTCGAAGCCGGACCGACTTCACGGATTCTCTCTCCCTCCACCAGCACCAGCGCGTTGTTCAGAATCTCCCCGCTCCGCACGTTTAGCAACTGGCCGCATTGCAGAGCCACCGGCCCCGGGGCCGCCTGCGCAGCCAGGGTTGCCGAAACGATCATGACAAGAATCAAGGCCAAGCTTTTCATTGGAGGTTCTCCTGCAGATAGGCGAGTGTAGCGCGGAACGGAGAAAAGTTCCGCTACCTGGTCTCGGCGCTGCGCCGGTTGGTGCTCTGGCTGATGACTTCCCGGATGGAGTAGATGGGGCGGTTCTGGCTTTCGAAATAGGTCCGCATTAGCACTTCGCCGATCAGGCCGGTGCACGTAAGTTGGATGCCGGTCAACACGAGCATGGAGCCCGCCAGCAGGAGTGGCCCGTGGTCCATCATCAGTTGGTGGCCGCGGAAGAGCTTATCGAACATCAAGACAACCAGGATCAGGCTGCCCAGCCCGCCGCAGAACAGGCCCATCGAACCGAAAAAGTGCATCGGCCGCGTAAAATACTTCAGCAGGAAGCGGACGGTCAGAATGTCGAACAGAACACGAAAGGTCCGGCCCAGCCCGTAGTGGGAGTCGCCCTCGGGGCGGACTACGTTCTTTATCGGCACTTCGGCGATGTGCGCTCCGTTCCAAGAGGCCAAAGCCGGGATGAAGCGGTGCAGGTCACCGTAAAGGCGGATGTCCTTAATGGTTTCGCGGCGGTAGGCTTTGAAGGTTGTGCCGAAGTCATGCAGCGGCACGCCAGAAGCCCGGGCAATCAGCCAGTTGGCAATGCGGGACGGCAGGCGGCGGGTCAGGGCGTTGTCCACCCGCTCGCGGCGCCAGCCGCTCGCAATGTCGTAGCCTTCCTCAAGCTTGGAGAGCAGCGCGGGGATATCGGCGGGATCGTGCTGCAAATCGCCGTCCATGGCCACGATAATATCGCCCTGGGCCAGCTCGAAGCCGGCCGCCAGGGCTGCTGTCTGGCCGAAATTGCGCCGCAGCCGGACCACTTTCAAGCGCGGCTCAACCACTGTCAGGTTGCGCACCAGTTCCAGGGTGCCATCGCTCGAGGCGTCGTCGACCAGCAGAATCTCGAAAGTCCCGCAACAACCCTCCAGCACTTTGACCAACTGGTCGTAGAGTGGGAGGATGCTCTTCTCCTCGTTGTGAACGGGGATGACGACCGATACGGAAGAAGTCACCATGACATGGCCGGCTTCATTCTATCATTTGCTGCAAGATGGAACGGACGGCGGCGATCGGGTCGGCGGCTTTGGTGATGGGCCTGCCTACCACGATGTAGTCGGCGCCATCCCGGATGGCCTGGGCGGGGGTAGCTACCCGGGCCTGATCCTGGCGGTCCGCACCGGGCGGGCGGATACCGGGTGTCAGGATGATGAAATCCGGGCCCAGTTCTTTGCGAAGGAGGGCGACTTCGGTGGGGGGCGCCACCACCCCGGCTAGACCGCAAGTGAGCGCCAACCGGGCCAAACGAAGCACCAGACAGTTCGGCGGCTCGGCAAACCCGACTGCCTGGAGCTGGGCCGCGTCCAGGCTTGTGAGCACTGTAACCGCCAGCACGCGGGTAGCGGTTCCCCCAGCGGCCTGAGCGGCCGCCTCCATCATGGGTACGCCGCCGCTGGCGTGCACATTGACCAGGCTAACTCCCAGGGAAGCGGCGGCGGCTACTGCCCCTGCCACGGTGCTCGGGATGTCGTGGAACTTCAGGTCCAGGAATACCTTTTCCCCAGCCCCCACAACCTCACGGACCAGTACCGGGCCTTCGGCGGTGAAAAGCTGTTTTCCGACCTTGAACATGCCCACTATACCGCGCAGAAGCTCTACGACCGGCCAGGCTGCTTGTCGGTTGGAAAAATCCAGGGCAACTACCAGGCGGCTTTGGGCAGGCTCAATTTTCATCAGTTGTGAGATACCACATCCAGCCTGACCGGGGCTACCC
>JACQDG010000181.1 GCA_016201185.1 Acidobacteriota bacterium
GTTCACCGAGCTGGCCAGCGCGCCCGTAGCGACCCGCGCCTTAGTCACGGTGACGCCCATTTTCGCCGCCGCTTCCCGGAAGCGCGAGACCACCAGGGAATCGGAGGAGGTGTCCTCGAGGTACTTGTTGTCCGGCAGTTGAGGCAGGTTTTCCCGCCGGGCGCTCACGCGCAACAGAACGTCGGCGCGGTCGTAGTAAGGCTCGAGATCCCGATAGCGGAGGGGCCAGTTGTCGCCGGCGCCGTCATGGTCGCGGCAGGCAAACTCGTAGTCGCTCAGGCGCAGCGACCAGCGCCCCCACAGCAGGCTCTTGCCCCCGACCAGGCGCACGCGGACCCAATAGTAGGGCTGGTCGGGCGGATAGGTGTAAGGGTTCTGCTGCTCGTCGGCCCAAAGGTTGGCGTTGAACTCGGAGGCCTGCGTGACGTGGGGAAATCGTCCCGGCCGATTGAAGCCGCGATAGGGCAGCTCGTAGACCTGCTTGGAGCCGCGGTGGCGGGCGAAATCGAGCATCGGCCCGGCGTCAAGAACGAGAACGTGGATGCCCTTCTCGGTGAGCGAGCGTGCGGCGGCGCCGCCCGTCGCGCCCGAGCCGACGATGATTACATCCTGTTTCTGCATGAGGCCCGCTACTCGACCGGGTACCAGTAAGTACCGCCGGACCCGGAGATGGCCCCGCGCCGGCGGCCTTCGGTGGCCGCCCACTGGCGGGAATTCACGGTGGCGCGCAAAAGATCTTCTTTCGCGGCGCGGAGGAAGTCGGCTAGAGCGTCCGGAGTGGGGCGAGCGGTCCAGGGCTGGCGCAAAGGCGCGAGCAAGGGGTCGATCTGGCTGTATCCCAGCTCGGCGAACGGCTTGTGAAACTGCTGCCGCGACTCGGCCTCCAGCCGCGCCAGCCCCTGGCGGTAGAGGGCCTGGCGGCGAGGGTCGGAACGGCTGAGCAGGAAATCGAGAAACCCCGGCGCCCCGGCCTCCAGCGCGCCCGGAGTGCGGGTGCGCGGCGCCAGCACCTCGGCCAATCGGCGGAAGGCGGCCATTTCCGTGAGGGTGAAAAAATGCAGGGGCGATTCGGCGACGTCCTCGAGCAGCGTCAGGGGCAGTGCGCTGGCGTCAGCCTCCTCCGGCACCGGGGTGGGCGCCGGCGGGGCGGTACGTGGCGCCGGCTGCTGCGGAAACAGTCTCTCCGGCGAGCTCACGGCGGCGCCGAGCGCGACCATGGATTTCAAGGCGTCGCGTCGTTTCACGGCTGTCACCCTTTCAGCATGAACTTCATTTGCAGGGCCGACATCAAGGCCACCACCCCGCACACGAGTATTAGAAACAGGCCATCCATATTGACGACTCGCCCCGTGACGACCAGCCAGGCCGCAACGCCCAGGGAAAGCAAAACCATCAAGATACAGAAAATGAACAACCACCCTTGTTCGGACATTGTAGAGGGATACAGGAGCTTCGGGGCCAGGCCCAAGGTGTTACTGGATCGTGATCGAATCCACCTTGATCAGGTCCCTGTCGAGCGAGCCGGTCACCTTCACCATCAGTTCTTGGTCTTTGGTTGTGGCCTTCAGCGCTCCCAGGGCCTTGACATTGCCGGCCTCATCAAACTTCACGTACTTGCCGTCGGCGGTGACGATGCCGTAACCACCCTTGGAGCAACTGAGGGCGCACTGGGCCTTGTGGCTGGCGGCTTTGTCTTTCATCTTGGCCGCGCACATGGTGTCCATCAGGTAGCCCTGCCATTCCCCGGCCGCCGCCGCCAGAGCGAAGGCGGCGAGCAGCCCCGAGAGCACAAACAGTTTTCGCATGGTTGTTTCTCCTCTGGAAAAGGTAACAGCGAGCGTATTAATTTACCACAGTGGCCGCAGCGCCGGCTTTCAGTTTGCCAAAAAGGCCGCCTTGGCGTCCTCCGGAAGGAACGCGGCGCGGAAAGAATTACGGGCGAGAGTCCGCAGCTCCGCTTCCGCGAAACCGTGATGTTCGGCCAGGCGCGCGTACTCGTTATTGATTGTCGTGTGAAACATGGGGGGATCGTCGGAGTTGATCACCACGAGCAGGCCGGCGTCAAACAGGCGGCGGACCGGGTGCTCTTCGCCCGCCGCCACTGCCCCAGTGGCGTAATTGCTGGTGACGCACACCTCAACGGGAATCTGCTGTTCCCTCAGACGCTCCACCAGAGCGTGGTCCCGCAGGGCAGAAACGCCGTGGCCGATTCGTTCCGCCCCCAGTTGGTCGAGCGCGCCCCAGATGGATTCCGGGCCTGTGGTCTCGCCGGCATGAGCCGTCAGCCGCAGGCCCTCGGCGCGCGCTGCCTCGTAAGCGCTGCGGAACAGGTGCGGTGCGCCACGGGCCTCATCCCCGCCCAGGCCGATCCCAACCACATGCCTGTCCTGAAAGCGGATCGCCAGCTCGACGACCTTCTCCGCGGCTTCGGCGCCGAACTGCCGGACGGCGTCAAAAATCCACTGCGCCTGAATCCCGCAGGATCCCTCAGCCTTCCGGCGCGCTTCCTCCAGCGCCTCCAGGATCGGCTCCACTTCCTGGTTCTTCCAGAGGCAGATTCCGGCGCTGTAGTAGATCTCCGCGTAGCGCACGTTCTGGGCGTGCAGTTTCTGCAGCAGCCGGGACGCAGCCAGCTCGTAATCCTCCGGTGTTTGCAAGTGGTCGGTCACCCACTTGAAGGCGCGCAGGAATCCCAGAAAGTCGTTATAGCGGTACGCCTTTGCCAGCTCGGCGTGCGAAAATTCGGCGGCCGGCAGGGAGTGTCGTCGCGCCAGTTCGCGCAGCGTCTCAGGCTCGATGCTGCCTTCCAGATGAAGATGGAGCTCGGCCTTGGGAAAGGTGAAGTCCACCCGGTCATAATAGCAAGTCCCCGTTCCGGGGGCGGGGGGAGGGCGGCCTTACGTCTTGGCGAAGTACATTTGCAGGGCCCGTTCCATGTCGCGGCGAGTGAGGGTCGGGGAGCGGTGCTCGTAGTCGGCGATGCTCTGGATGATGCGCACCATGTCCCGCGGGTAGCAGGCGCGGAGCACGCCCTTGCCGTCCGGGTTGCACTGCTGCCGTAAATAGTCGGCCACGTCCGGATCGAAAACAATCTGGTAATCCGAACAGACCCGCTCCAGGATCTGGTCGAAAATCTCGGGCGTGATGGTATCCACCTTGATCTTGTTCTGGATGCGGCGCAGGAA
>JACQDG010000179.1 GCA_016201185.1 Acidobacteriota bacterium
CTCCGACTGCTGTGGGAGCTGCCCGACGGCAAGGCTCAGCTTCCTGTCGGTGTGCCGGTGGCCATCATTGAATTGCGGGGAGATTGCAATTCGCGCCCACCCAACACACGGGCAAACGGGGAAGCCAAGAATCTGCCGCTCGGCTGGACCCTGGTGGAAGAAGGCGAGGTAATGCCTTACTCGGTGGTGGACTGCGACCGGATATCCGGGACGTTTGCGGCCTGGTTCAACCGGGCCGCCGAGTCCCCCGCCCGGGTCGGGATGTATTGGCGGCTGATGGGCCGGGTGGCGGCCCACGAATTGATGCATGCTCTACTCAGAACCACGGAGCACGGCCGGACCGACGCTACCAGAGCCCGGGTGCGTTCCGGCGACCTGCTCTTCGGCGCTCGTCTCGAGCCGGAGGAAGTGGCCGCACTGCGGCGGCTCGGCCAGTCTCGTATGAGAGTCGCCGAACGGAGCAACCGGAACACCAGTCCTTCGGCGCCGGTTTCCAGCCCCTGAGCGCGTCTACATCCGCGCCTTCTGAGCCACCACCTGAAGCTGCGGTGTCACCTCGATCTCTACCGAGTATTCCTTGCCTTGGCCGGCCGGGGTGAAAAAGCGCATGTCGCGGATGCGAACCCGCATGCCGTGGTCTCCGGCTTCCAGCGAATATTGGGGGAATCTCGCGATTTCCAGAAAGGCCTGGGCGAGAGGCGTTTCCGCGGCCGTTTCGAGGGCCCGGTTCGTTTCCATTTTGCGGAAACGGAAGGCCGGACCGTAGCCGTTCGCCGTGACCTCTTCCACCGTGTAAGCCATGCCGGCGTCGCTCACCGCGTACCAGGTCAGCGGGTGAAGCGCCGAAGGCGAAAGCGAAAATCCGGATGTCGAGGCGGCCTCCAGGCGGCTCGTCACCATCAGCAGCATGGCCAGCCGCACCACGAGCAGCAGCGCCACCGTTACCAACCCCACGCGGGCCGGCTTCTCAGGCCTGTACGTGGCAGCCCCGATGTCCCGGTTCACCAGGTTCAGCAGTCGCGGCCCCAGCAGCACGAGCCCCAGCACCAACAGGGTCAGCAGGTCGTAGCGGGCCAGGAGGGTCAGTCCATAAAAGGCGCCGCTAAACGGCCACAGCAACCGCACGCCAGGTCCGGAGAGCAAGTCCAGAACGAGATGCGAGCCCAGCCCCAGGCTCACAACCTCCAGCGCCCTCGCCGGTCCCAGCTTGCGCCGCAGCAGCGCCCACAGCAACAGGCCCAGCAGCGGGGCCGTGATCAGCGAGTGGCCAGCGCCGTAACAGGCCTTTACCCACGCAGCCTGCCCGCCCAGCGCCGCCAGCCGCTCCAGCTCCGGCAAGTTGGCTGCCGCCACCAGGTACAGGGTTCCTTTTCGGCCCCAGCGGCGAAAACCGGCCATCCCGATGGTGAGTGCAACCAGTGTGTGGGTGAGGGCGTCCATCGATTGTGTGGGGCTGACCCCAACAGCTATACTATATGACGGCATGGGTAAAGTGGGTATTCGGGCCGTTGGGAGAAAATCGAGGCGATGAAACTGAAACTTTTCGCCAGGTGTGCTGTCGCTTGCGTTCTCGCCTCGACCGGATTACTGCGAGCCCAGGTTCCGGCCTTCGCTCCGAGCAAGACTCCGGATCGGGCCTCGGCCTACTACCACTTCGCGATGGCCCACCTCTACGAGCAGCTCGCCCGCGAATATCGCAGCCTGGATCGGCTTAATAAGGCCATCGAGGAATACAAGCTGGCCATTCAGGCCGACCCTACCTCAGATTTCCTGAGCTCGGAGCTGGTGGACCTCTACGCCGAGGCCGGACGTCTCCAGGACGCGGTGGCGGAGGCCGAAAGCGTCCTCCAGCGCGACCCGAAAAACGTCCAGATGCGCCGCGTGCTGGGCCGCATCTATCGCGGCTACCTGGCTGAGCCCGGACAAGGCCGCCTGAACGAAGATTTGCTTCGCCGCGCCATCGCGCAATACGAAAAGATCATCGAGCTCGACCCCAAGGACGTCGAATCCCATCTCCATCTGGCCAACCTTTATCGCGTCAACCGCGACTCCGTGAAAGCGGAACAGATGTTGAAGAAAGCGCTGGAGCTCGATCCCAGCTCCGATGAGGCGCTCACCACCCTGGCTTCCCTTTACTCGGAGATCGGCGATAATGCCGGGGCCATCGAGATGCTTTCGCGCGTTTCGAAGAAGAACCCCAGCTCGAAGGTTCTGGCCGCCCTCGGCGCCGCCTATTCCCAGTCCAACCAGCCCGAGAAGGCCGTGGAGGCGCTGGAAAAAGCCGTCCAAATCGACCCCAGCAACATCGATGCGCGGCGCCTGCTGGCCCAGAGCCTGCTCGGAGCCGATCAGTACGACAAAGCCCTTATTCAATATCAGACCCTGGTCCAGAACGATCCACAGGATCCCAGAAACTACGTCAGCCTCTCCCAAATCTATCGCCACAGGCGCGCTTTCGAGCAGGCGCGCGAGAACCTGGAAAAGGCCAAGGCCTTGGCTCCGGCTGACTGGATCGAGGTTCCTTACAACGAAGTGATCCTGCTCGAGACCGAAGGCAAGACGGACCAGGCCATCGCGGTGCTGGAGAAACTGATCCAGTCCACGGCCAAGGCCGGCTCGGCCGACTACACGGCCCGGGAGCGCAGCAACCGCGCCTTCTTTTACGAGAAGCTGGGCATGCTGGAACGGTCACAGGAGAACTTCGCAGCCGCTGAGAAGTCTTTTCGAAGCATGGTGGAGACCGACCCGGAAAGCGCGCCCCGCTCGAGCGTGCAACTTGTGGACCTGTTCCGCGCGGCCCGGGAATTCGACCGTGCCCTGTCCGAATCGGAAGCGGCTTTCAAGAAGTATCCTAAGGACCGCACAGTGCTACTCGTCCGCGCTTCCTTGCTGGGTGATGCGGGCAAAGCCGACAAAGGCGCCGAGCTGATCAGGTCCCAGCTTAAGAACGATCCCAGCGACCGGGATCTGCTGCTGACGCTCGCTCAGGTTTACGAAAAGGGCAAGATGTACGCCGAGGCGGCCGCGGCCATCGAGAAGGCTAAGACTTACGCCCAGACCAAGGAGCAGAAGCGAGCCGTCTACTTTACCTTCGGCTCGCTGCTCGAGCGCCAGAAACTGTACGATGAGGCCGAAAAACAATTCCGCCTGGTGCTCGATATCGATCCCGACTCGGCCGAAACCCTAAACTACCTCGGCTATATGCTGGCTGATCGCAACGTCCGGCTGGACGAAGCCCACGACCTGATCAAAAAGGCGCTGGAACTCGATCCCGATAACGGCGCCTACCTGGACAGCCTGGGCTGGGTCTATTACCGCCAGAACAAGCTGGACCGCGCCGAGGACATGTTGCGGCGCGCCCTGGAAAAAACCTCCCGCGATCCCACCGTTCATGACCACTTGGGCGACGTGTTCTTCAAGCAGGGCAAGATTCGCCAGGCCCTGGACGAATGGCAGCGCTCCTTGCGCGAATGGGAAGCGAGTTCCAAAGCCGAGATCAACCCGGAAGAGATCGCCAAGATCCGCAAGAAGCTCGACGACGTCAAGGTGCGGCTGGCCAAGGAACAGGCCGGCGTCCGGCAACCGCAGTAACTCGTCCCCCTGAAGTAAGTCAAAGTTGGTAATCGGCCACCGAGTGTGGTTAACTGCTGCCATGAGGAAGCGCCTGCTGGCTCTCGCTTTGGTTTCTGCCTGCAGCCTACCGGGCGGGGTGAAATTCAACCGCTCCGACACC
>JACQDG010000197.1 GCA_016201185.1 Acidobacteriota bacterium
CCCGCAGCTACGGCGATGGCTTCAGCGAGTCGGTCTACGGCAAGGCGCTGGGGTCAAACCGCAAGCGTATTTTCCTCACCACCAAGAGCGTCGAGCGAACAAAGGCCGGCGCGGAGGCCGACCTGGATGCCAGCCTCAAGGCTTACCAGACCGACTACGTCGACCTGTGGCAGATCCACAGCATTGCGAAACTGGAGGACCTGGAGGAGATCTTCGCCCCCGGCGGCGCCCTCGAAGCCTTCGTGGCGGCGAAAAAGGCCGGCAAGGCCCGCTTCATCGGCTTCACCGGCCATCACGACCCGGAAGTGCATGCCCGCATGCTCGAGCGCTTCGACTTCGACACCATCCTCATGCCCCTGCACTGCGCCGACCCGCACTACTTGAGCTTTGAGAAGCGCGTGCTGGCCCGCGCCGCCGAAAAGGGCATGGGCATCCAGGCCATGAAGACCCTGGCCAATGCCAAGCTGCTCCAGTCGCTCACCGTGGACCAGTGCATGAGTTACGCGCTCACGCTCCCCATCCACGCCGCCGTCCTGGGATGTACCACGCCCGGCCAGGTGGACGACGCCGTCCGAGTCGCCCAGGCGTTCCAGAAGCTAAAGCCCTCCCAAGCCGAGGAGCTGGTGGGCCGCGTGAAGGGCATCATGGGGCCGGACCTGGAGGACTGGAAGCGGAGGACGTAAGAAAGCAAACAGAAAGCCTTCCGGACCGGTAGCCTTCTCTTGCCTTCGCGGCGGAGTTCCTGTAAAGTTGATAGGCGAAGAAAAAGAGAAGGAGGCTGACCCTCTTGAACCTCTCCCTGGCTTTCCCCGAGCCCGCCCGCGACCTTTCTGAACTCGCCCGCCCCGATAATCGCCTCGAAACCGCCCTGGCCCATTTCGAGGAGCTTCAGCAGTACGAAAACTCGCCTATCACCGCCGTCCGCCGCCTGCCCGCCCGCCCGGCCCGGTATGCCCCGATGCCGGAGCGCGTTTCGCCCGCCCTCGCTCGCGTGCTCCACGCGCGGGGCATCGAGCAACTCTTCACGCACCAGGCCGCCGCCTTCGACGCCGTCGCCGCCGGCCGCCACCTGGTCATCGTCACCCCCACTGCCAGCGGCAAGACGCTCTGCTACAACCTGCCCGTCCTCCAGCACCTCATCCAGAACCCCGGCGGCCGCGCCCTGTACCTGTTCCCCACCAAGGCCCTGGCCGAGGACCAGCTCCACGAGTTCAACTCCATCGTTGACCAAATGGCTGGGGACATCCGGGCCTTTACCTACGACGGCGACACGCCGCAGGACGCCCGCCGCGCCATCCGCGAGCGCGCCAACGTGGTGCTCTCGAACCCCGACATGCTCCACTCCGGCATCCTGCCCCACCACACGCGCTGGGCCAAGCTGTTCGAGAACCTGCGCTTCGTGGTGCTCGACGAGTTGCACACTTACCGCGGCGTCTTCGGCAGCCACGTAGCCAACCTGCTCCGGCGGCTCAAGCGTATCTGCGCCTTTTACGGCTCGAATCCGCAGTTCATCTGCTGCTCGGCCACTATCGCCAACCCGGGCGAGCTGGCCCGCGCCCTGCTCGAGGAGCCGGTCGAGGGGATCGACTCGAGCGGCGCGCCCGTCGGCGAGAAATACGTCGTCTTCTACAACCCGCCAGTGGTCAACCAGCAGCTCGGTATTCGCCGGAGCTACATTCACGAAACGCGCAACATCGCCAGTGGCTTCATCGAGCGCGGCCAGCAGACCCTGGTCTTCGCCAACAACCGGCTGGCCACGGAGGTGCTCGTCACTTATTTGAAGGACGCTTGCGAGCGTGGGCCGCTGCCCGAAGCCTCCGTCCGGGGCTATCGCGGCGGATACCTGCCGAAGGAGCGGCGCGAGATCGAGCGCAAGCTGCGCGATGGCGAGATCCGCGCCGTCGTCGCCACCAACGCCCTGGAGCTGGGCATCGACATCGGCTCGCTCGACGTGGTCGTCATGGCCGGCTATCCCGGCTCCATCGCCTCCACTTGGCAGCGGGCGGGCCGGGCCGGGCGCCGCCACTCGCTTTCCGCCGCCGTGCTGGTCGCCTCCAGCGCCCCGCTCGACCAGTACATCATCGAGCACCCGGATTACTTCTTCGACCGCTCGCCCGAGCACGCCTACATCAACCCGGACAATTTGGAGATCCTGGTCAGCCACCTGAAGTGCGCCGCCTTCGAGTTGCCGATTCGCGACGGCGAAACTTTCGGCCGCCACCCCACCGCCGACCTTTGCAAATTCCTCGAGGATGTCGGCGTGGTCCATCACGCGGGCAATGCCTGGCACTGGACCTCGGAATCCTACCCCGCCGACGCCGTCAGTCTGCGCGCCGCCACCAGTGACAACTTCGTGATCATCGACATCACCGGCGAGCCCACCGTGATCGGCGAGGTCGATTTCCCTTCGGCCCTCACCACCCTCCACGAGAAGGCCATTTACCTCCATGAGGGCCGGCAGTATCACGTCGAGCGCTTCGACTACGAAGAGCGTAAAGCATATGTAAAGAGCGTCGCTTGCGATTACTTCACCGACGCCATCGACTACACCCAGGTCAAGGTCCTCGACACGTTCGATACCGAGCCGGTCGGCCATGGCGCCCGCTCGCACGGCGAAGTCCGCCTGAACCGCCAGATCGTCGGCTTCAAGAAGATCAAGTTCTACACCCTGGAAAACGTCGGCGCCGGCCAGCTCTCTATGCCGGAGCAGGAAATGCACACCACTTCCTTCTGGCTTTCCTTCCCGCAGGCGCTGCTCGAGCGCCTCGCCGGGTTCACGCCGTCGGAAAAGCAGAGTGGCCTGGCGGGCCTGGGCAACGTCCTGCGCACCGTGGCGGCGGTCCTGCTGATGTGCGACCCGCGCGACCTCGGCGTTTCGGTGACCGAGGACGCCACCGGCGGTGCGCCCCTGTTCGAGCCGAACCTGTATTTGTACGACAATTACCCCGGCGGCATCGGCCAGAGCGAGCCGCTCTTCCGCCTGTGCGGCCGGATGCTCGAGCAGGCCCGGGACTTGCTCGAGCGCTGCCCCTGCAAGGCCGGATGCCCCTCCTGCGTCGGCCCCATCGGCGAAGTCGGCGAGCGGGGCAAAGAGGCAGCCTTGCGATTCCTGGCGGAGTTGCTCGCGTCATGACCTCCGACCTGAAGCAGCAGCTCGCTGTCCTGCGCCGCCGCGTCACGCGGATCAGCAACAAGTACCGCGAAACCGCCCCTGCCGCCGTGCCCGCTTCGCCCGCCCACTACGACGCGGAAGCATTCCTCCCCGGCGAAGTAATGGAAAACGAGCACGGCCGCTACTTCCTCTCGGAGAAGTTCTTTTCCTCCCACCGCCGCCACGGCACGGTGGAATTATCGCGGCTGGCGGAGCTGCCCGCCGAGCTGGTCTCCGCGGTTTCCAGCGGCGAACTCCAGCCGCACCCGCCGCGCCGCTGGGCCTTCCTCGACACAGAAACCACCGGCCTGGCCGGCGGCACGGGCACCTGCGCCTTCCTGGTCGGTGTGGGCGCCGTCGAAGAGGCAGGCTTCCGCGTGCGCCTCTTCTTCATGCGCGATTACGACGAGGAGCCGGCCATGCTCGCCGCCCTCGCCGCCTTTCTCGCCAACTATGACTTGCTGATTACCTACAACGGTAAAGCCTATGACGCCCCGCTGCTCGAAACCCGCTACCGGCTGGCGCGGCAGCGGCCGCCCCTCGACCGGCTGGCCCACCTCGACCTGTTGTTCGCCGCCCGCCGGCTCTGGCGGCTGCGCCTCGATTCCTGCCGCCTGGTCGAGCTGGAAAACCAGATCCTGGGCGTGGAGCGGGAGGGCGACCTGCCCGGCGAGCTGATCCCCTATTACTACTTCGAATACCTGCGCACGCGCCAGGCTTTTCGCCTCGTCCCGCTGTTCCATCACAACGTCATGGACATCGTCACCCTGGCGGCGCTGACGGCCGTGGTGCTGCCGGTCTTCGCCGCGCCCTCCCAGGCCAGTCTCGGTCATGGCGAAGACCTGCTCGGCCTGGCTCGCTGGCTGCGCCAGAACGACAGCCACGAAGACGCTCTCGCTCTTTACCGCCGCGCCGTCCACCAGGGTCTGGCTGACCACAACCTCTTCCGCGCCCTGTGGGAAATGGCGCTCATGGAAAAAAAGCCCGGCCGCCTCGACCGGGCGCTCGAGATTTGGTCCGACCTGGCCGCCGTGAAGAACGAGTTTCGCTCGCGGGCCCTCGAAGAGCTGGCCAAGTATTACGAGCACACCGAGCGCAACTATCCGATGGCGCTCGAAATGACCGCCGCCGCGCTGGCCATCGAGAAAGGTCCCTCCTTCGAACGCCGCCGCGAGCGCCTGGAACGGAAGGCCGCCGTCGGCCCTCGCCGCCTGTTATGAGGCTGGGCTGCACGTACTCCTTTGCCGTCCTGTTTCTCGCCTTGGCCGCCCACAGCGCGGCGATCGGTTGGGGGCCGGAAGGACACAAGGTCACCGCCCTCATCGCCGAGAAGCACCTGGAGCGAAACGCAAAAGCGGCCGTAAAGCGTATTCTCGGTTCCGGCGGGCTCGCCGACGTCGCCAACATCGCCGACGAGATTCGCAACGAGCGGGCGGCCCCCTGGCACTTCGTCAACATTCCAGTGAACGCGAAGACTCTAGACCGCGCCCGCTTCTGCCTCGCCGGCAATTGCGTCGTGGCCGCTGCCGAGCGCTTTCGCGACGAACTGAAGAGGCCCGACGGCTCGCCGGAGACGCAGCGCAAAGCTCTTTACAACCTGGTCCACTTCGTCGGTGATCTCCACCAGCCGCTCCACTGCGCCGACCGTCATGACCGCGGCGGCAACGACGTGAAGGTGCGGCTGGGCAACCGCCGGAGCAACCTCCACCGTGTCTGGGATTCCGACATCATCGAAGAACAGCACCCGGACTTCGAGAGCTTTGCGCGGGCGCTCGACGCGGCCATCACCGGCGAGGAGATCCGCGCCTGGTCCGACGGCACGCCGGAGTCTTGGGCTCTCGAATCGCACCGGCTGGCCCGGGAAGTTGCTTACCGGTTTCAACTGCAGCCATCAGGCGACGTTTTCTTAGGCCAGCGGTATGTAAGACAAAGCGCTTCGGTGATTGATTTGCAATTGTGCAGAGCAGGCATAAGGCTGGCGTTTGTCCTCAACCGGATCTTCCAGTAGTCTGCGCGCCGCACCCACCACATCGTGGTTGTTCTGATTAACACCTGAACCTCAGAATCCCCCTAGACATTCCCTGTCTCTTAACGGATACTTGTCCGTTAGTAGACGTATGAACGGGGAGCGCCTCAACCGTTGGAGTCAAGCAGGACTGCTGGCGGCAGCTCTGCTCGCGGCCTCGCCCGGCGGCGCGCAGACGGAGCTCAACTTTCGCCGCTTCGGAGATTCGTTCCAAATCGTCAACACGGATCTCGCGGTGCTGGAATCCGACGAGGATCGCACGGACCTCCCCTGCCAGGTTTCTCCTCTGAAAGCCGAACTGGGCTTCGACCTGCGGCTCCATGCCGGTTACCACGTCGCCGTTCCACTTAAAGAGCTGGCGGGAGCCGGCGATCAGCTCCGCATCCTGATTCACATCATCCCCAAGGAAAAGAAAGAAAACCAAATCTTCCTGGTAGACCGCTTCAACGTGCCCCCCATCGAGGAGGACACCAAGGGCGAAGCTATGCTACCGGGCGGTTTCGTTCTCGGCCCGGGCCGCTATAAAGTGGACTGGCTGATGCGGGACCGCAGCGAGAGGGTCTGCTCGGCCCACTGGGAAGTGGAAGCGAAACAGGGTTCGGAGAACAAAGATCTGCCGCTGACTATGGCGCCCCACACGGTGGGGCAGCGTCCGTCGGAGACTTTCGACGAGCAGCCCCCGGTCCAGCGCGCCGCCGACCACCTGCTCTACGTAAAGATCCTGGTGAATTTCTCGCCGACCAACCTCCACGATGCCACTCTGAAGCCTTGGGACGTGGAGGCCATCGTTTCCATCCTGCGCAGCATTGCCCGCGAGCCCCAGATCGGGCGTTTCAGCGTGGTGGCTTTCAACATGGTGGAGGAGCGCGTCATTTACCGCGAGGACAACGTCGAGAGGATCGATTTTCCGGCGCTGGGCCAGTCGGTGGAGGCCGTCAAGTTCGGCACCGTCGATTACCGCCACTTGCAGGACCCGCTGAGCGGCACGCGTTTCCTGACAGCCCTGCTCACCGAGCACCTCGGCCCGCAGAATCCCGAGCCCGACGCCATCATCATCGCCGGCCCCAAGTTAATGCTCGAGAAAAAGATCTCCCAGGAAATGCTGAAGCCGACCGGCCGCGCCAACTGCCCCATCTTTTACCTGAATTACAACTTCAACCCGCGCAACAACCCTTGGCGAGACGCCATCGGCTCGGCGCTGAAATTTTACCGGGGCCTCGAATACAGCATCACGCTGCCGCACGACCTTGGCGCCGCCCTCAGCGACATGATGTTCCGCATGACCAAGCAGTAAAAGGACCCAGCCGCCCGCCATTTTCCGGGAACAAACCGGACTCAGCTTCCGTTTCTGATTGCCCTGAAGCGGAGGAATGGCGTCCCGGCTTGCGCGCCTGTGCGACAATAGAGTGAGGGAGTTTCAGTGGAATACCTTCTTTTGGCCGGAATTGTCGTCGTGGCCCTGGTGGCGTGGAAATTCTGCGGCACTTGAAGGCCGGCCAGGCCCGGCGGTCCGCCGGCCACCTAACGGCTATCGGCTCGGGATCACGGCAGGGATTTCGTCCGGTTTTCTTTGGAACGGCCAGGCGCTTTGCCGGCGCGCCATCAGGAGATAGACTATCACCCCGGC
>JACQDG010000198.1 GCA_016201185.1 Acidobacteriota bacterium
ACATGGAAGTCCACGGTGCGCTCGTCGATATAGACGTCCTGGACCCAGACGCCGTCGAGCAACTGCTCGCGCGAATAGACCCGGCCGGGTGACTGCATGAGGAATTCCAGCAGCCGGAACTCGGTTGCGCTGACATCGATTTCCCGGTCCCTCACTTTCACTTTGACCGCTCTCGGGTCGATGGTGAGCGCGCCGGCGGAGATCTCCGCCTCCGCCGCCGGATGGTCCATCCGGCGCAAGACGGCCCTCACCCGGGCCACCAGCTCCCGCGGGCTGAAGGGCTTGGTCACATAGTCGTCGGCCCCCAGCTCCAGGCCCACCACACGGTCCGTTTCCTCGGCCTTAGCCGTCAGAAAGATGATCGGCGCGCCGGCCAGCTTCTGCGACCGGCGGATGGCCCGGCACAGGTCCAGGCCGTCGGAATCCGGCAGCATGATGTCGAGAATAAACAAAGCAGGCGGGTGCTTCTCCGCGGCGGCCACCACGCCGGATCCAGCCGGAAAGACCTGCACCCCAAAGCCGTTCTCTTCCAGGATTAACTTTACCAGCGAGGCGATGTCGAGGTCGTCTTCGACAACGTAGACGGTGCGCGTCGCCACATTCCATCTTAACTCCCACGGAAGGCCCCACCGACGGTCGCTATTCCGGTTCTCGTAATTTTTCATGGAATCGTAACCTGGCTGTAACGAAGACGGGCCGCCCGGATTGAGTTAGGATGGATTTTTCCCCGGGCATTTTCAAGGAGGAGGAAGCGAGCATGCCATTTGAGCTCACCGGGAAGACGGCCCTGGTCACGGGCGCCAGCAAGGGCGTGGGGCGCGGCATCGCCCTGGCGCTGGCCCGCGCCGGCTGCGACGTAGCGGTCAACTACCACACCGATGAAGCCGGAGCCCGCGCGACCGCCGCTGAAATCGAAGCCCTGGGCCGCCGAGCCGTGGTGGTTCCCGGCCATGTCGGCCGCTCCCAGGATGTCGATCAAATGCTTGCCCAGGCGGTGGCGGAATTCGGACGCCTCTACATCTGGGTGAACAATGCCGGCGTGCAGACCTGGAAGTCGCTGCTGGAGCTGGAAGAGACCGAGTGGGACCGCGTGCTAACCACCAACCTAAAGGGCACTTTCCTCTGTACCCAGCGCGCCGCCCGCCATATGAAAGCCTTCGGCGGCGGCCGCATCATCAATATCGGTTCGGGCTGCAACAAGATTCCCTTCCCGAACCTGGTCAACTATACGGCCAGCAAGGGCGGCATCGAGATGTTCACCCGCGTCTCGGCGGTCGAGCTGGGGCCGTACGGCATCACGGTAAATTGCGTGGCGCCCGGCGCCATAGAGATCGAGCGCACAAAGCTCGAGGCCCCCGACTACGCCGGCGCCTGGGGCCCGGTCACTCCCATGCGGCGCATCGGGTATCCCGCTGACGTCGCCCACGCCGTCTGTTTCCTGGCCTCCGACGAGGCTTTCTTTATCACCGGCCAGACCGTCTATGTAGACGGCGGACTTTTCACTCAGGGTCCCTGGCCCTACCAGGGCGAAGAAGCGAAATGAGGCGCTTGTGAGACGAATGTTCCTTCTGTTTCTGCTTGCAGCGATTCTTCCGGCCTGCGCCTGGGCGCAACACTCCCATGGGTACCTGTTCGTGGCCCCTGGTGGGATCAGCGGGGGAGGTAATACCAGCGCAACGGTTCACCTGGGAGCCGGCGGCGAGGGCATTCTGGGCAAGGGCATCGGCGTGGGGGCAGAGCTCGGCGTGGTCGGCCCCGCGCAAAGCTTTTCCGACCTGGTAGGCGTATTCTCGGCCAACGGCTATTACCATTTCTCGCGTTCCGGCAAGGCCGATCCTTTCCTGACCGGCGGCTACTCGCTGCTGTTCCGGACGGGAACGGCGAACCTGGCTAACTTCGGCGTGGGGATGAACTACTGGATTGTCCGCCGGCTGGGGCTGGAGGTGGAATTTCGCGACCACATCAGCACTAGCGGCACTACCTTGCACTACTGGGGGATCCGCGTGGGACCGGCCTTCCGATGACAGGCTGGAATGCCTTTCCCACCTGGTCCCGGCCAATTTCCGCAAGAGCGGCTCCCGTAACGGCCCGGGGCAGAAAAGAATGACGGCGGCCTCTTTACATTTCCTCGCGCCCGGATTATAGTGGGGCTCACCTGACAGTTAAGGAGGTGCTGATGCGACGCAGATTCTCTTTCGGGCTCGCATTGTTTCTGGGAACCCTTCTGACGCTGAGCCTGGGCGTCCAGGCAAGCGCCAAGGGCAAGAAGGCCAAGGAGTCCCGCTTCAACGGCACGGTCCATTCCGTCGACAAGAACGCTTCGCTGATCGTCTTGCGGAGGGGTACCGACGAGCGGCAGGTGGTTTACAACGCCAACACCAAGTTCACCTACCAGAACAAGGACAGCTCTATAGACGAGGTGAAAGAAGGCCGCCGCGTAATCTGCCTGGGCGATTTTAACGACAAGAAGCAACTGGTGGCCAGGCAGATCGACGTCCGGGAAGGCAGATAGGCCGATCGATCGGCATTAACAGGGAGGCCTTCTCCTCTCTAGGTTGAGGTCTGCCTGTCCTGGCGTAACGTTTTGCTGGGAGGGTTGTGCCGGGCTTCTTTTGCTTTTTCTTCTCTGTGCCTGCAAAGCCAAGCGGACCGCTGTTTTCCCTTCATTGCGGGGGGAATCGTCAGAAATCCCTTTACAATTGGGGGTCTTACAGATTATAGTAACGTACTGTTCCACCAATATTGAACAAGGAGATATCCATGCGACGCAGCTTTTCCCTTTTGTTCGGTTTGTTCCTGGGGGTAGCGCTGGTGCTGTCCCTTGGCGCCCCGGCCTACGCCAAGGAAAAGAAGGCGAAGGCAGCCGCAGCGGCCAAAGAAGACCGCCTGAGCGGCGTGGTGCACATGATCAACAAGGACACGTCGACCATCACCATCCGGAGGGGCAACGTGCAGCGGCAGGTCGTGTACGGCCCCGACACGAAGTACACCTACCGCAACGCGGCCAGCACGATGGACGAGGTGAAAGAGGGCCGTCGCGTGATCTGCCTGGGCAAGTTCAACGAAAAGACCCAGTTGGTGGCCACCCGCATCGACGTCCGCGAGGGTAAGTAGGCCGTTTTCAGAATCGGCGCCCGGCGCTGATTCGCATCAGGCTTAACGGAGGGCCGTGCTCGCGCTGGCTGAGGGAGGGCCCTTCTTTTTCCCGTTGAGCATCGCGTGTGGCCCTAGGCGTGCCCCGCAGCGCCTTTTCTTCCCCCATTGTTAAACTAAGAAGATGCTCCAGTTGAGCGGCGCGCAGAAGCGCTATGGGGAAAAGCTTCTTTTTCAGGGGCTGGACTGCCTGATCACGCCGCAGGACCGGATCGGCCTGGTGGGCGCAAACGGCAGCGGCAAGACCACCCTGCTGAAGATCCTGGCTGGGATCGAGTCGCTCGACTCGGGCGAACTGGCGCGCGCCAAAGGTGTCACGGCCGGCTACTTGCCCCAGGACGGCCTGAGCCTGGCCGGGCGAACCGTGTTCGACGAATGCCTGAGCGTTTTTTCCGCGGTCCTGGCCCTGGAGCGTGAGCAGCGCGAACTGGCCGAGCAGCTTTCCCATCTCGACCATAACAGCGAGAAATACCGGGTCGCCGCCGATCGTTATCACCGCGTCCAGGATGAGTTTCAAGTCCTCGACGGCTACACCATCGAGG
>JACQDG010000209.1 GCA_016201185.1 Acidobacteriota bacterium
AGCGGCCAGCGGCGTGGCCACCCGGCGCCTGGCCAACCCTGAAGCCCGGATCGTGGGCCTCATGGGAACCGGCTTTCAGGCTGAAACTCAACTGGAGGCCGTGGCGAAGGTTCGCCGCCTGAGCGAAGTCCGCGTTTACAGCCGCTCGGAAGCCAACCGCCGGCAGTTTGCCGAACGGATGTCCGAGTCTTTGGGCCTCCCCATAAACCCAGTTCCCTCCCCCGAAGAAGGCATCCGCGGCTGCCATATCGCCATCACTGCTACCGCGGCTCGCCAGCCGGTCTTGCTGGGAGACTGGCTCTCCCCCGGGATGCACATCAACGCCATCGGCAGCAATCAGGCCCGGAACCGGGAGCTCGACGCCATGGCCGTCGGCCGCGCCTCCCTGATCGTGGCCGACTCGATCGAGCAGGCCAAAATGGAATCCGGAGACTTGATTGCCGCCTTTGAACAAGGCCAAGGAAACTGGGATCAGGTTGTCGAGCTGGCTGACGTAATCTCAAGCCGCCACCCCGGCCGCCGGACCCCGGAGGAAATTACCCTCTTCAAATCAAACGGGGTCGCCCTGGAGGATATAGCCGTCGCCGGCTACATTTACGAGCAGGCTATAGCGAACCTGGGAAGCTAAAGGTAGGGGAAGAAACAGTAAACATGCTACTCGGAAATCGGCGCCTGCTGCTCGATTTCCCGCCAGGCGCTGATCTTCAGTCGCCGGCAGACCCAGCACAGCATCTCCGACTGTTGTGTGGCGCCCTCCGCGCCGCACACAACGCAACGAAAGGTCTTCTTGGGCTTGGGCTCGAAAGCCGACTGCCTGGCGCTTTCCAACAGCTCCGGAGGGACCACCGGCTGCTGCGAAGTCTCTTTCAAACCAGCCCTTCTCTTCACGCCAAGCCTCCTCGGCACCTGAACGTAAGAAATACCATAGGTCGAACCCTCAAGTCCATCGAAAACACCCGTCCGCTCAGCCGTTCAGCGGACCGGCCACCTCTAAAATATAGGCGGCGTCCAGCAAGGTCAAGCAACGCCGGCACTTCTGGCCTTCTACCACCCGCAGCTTCCGATGGCTGTTAGTGGCCGCCGCCGCCACTTCCGCTTCTACGGTATGAGTACAGATCGGGCAGTAGACCCGCGCCCGCAACACCTTATTTTCCAATAAAGTAGGCATTCTAACCTCCACTTTCACCATCTTGTTTCATGCTCTACTCGGTCTATATGACGCAACTGGGAGGCAAAAGGTTGAAAAAATTTTGCGTCGGTCCCCCGGATCAGGCCCCACCCCCCCGTCCCGGAAGCTTCCCGAACCGGCCGGGTCAGCTATGATAATATGTTTGGAACCGCGGATACGCAGGAGCACATTTCGTGGCATCTCAGCTCTCCCTCGGAGGTTCGGTGCAAGAACACGGCCTGCGCATGACGCGCCAGCGCAGGCTGCTGTTTGAACTTATCGACGGTTCCCGCGAACACCTTAACGCCGAGGCCCTGTATCGCCTGGCCAAGCAGCGCGATCCGAGGATCAACCGCGTCACCGTATACCGTACCCTCAAGTTGCTTAAGCAGGAGGGTCTGGTAGACGAGCTCGACCTCCTGCACCATGAAGGCGACCAGCACTATTACGAAACCCGGCTGAAGCGCGAGCACGCACACGTGGTCTGCTTGCGCTGCGGACGCGTCGAGGAATTCTTCGGCGAACCGCTGCAACGGCTCAAGCAGCAGATTGAAGCCCACTTCGGCTTCCAAATCATGATTGCTCGGACCGAGGTGGGAGGCTACTGCGCCCACTGCCAGGCGCTCGCCGCCCGCGAAGCTCACGAGCTGCGCAACACCGGCCCGGTTCCACGGGAAAAAGCCGCCGCGCCGGTGCTGAAGTGGCAGCCCAAGAAGTAAACGAAATCTTATGGCTTCTTCCGCCGAAATCAACGTCACAGGGGAGTCAAGTAAGGTCAAGCCGTTTCTGGCGGTAGTGGACCCCTCAGGCCGCCGGCAGATGGTTAGGATCTCGAAAAGCCCATTCCAGATCGGGCGGCTGGCAGAGTGTGAGTTGTCCTTGCGCGACAGCCGCATCTCGCGCAACCATGCCCAGGTCGTGGCCGAGGATGAACAGTACTTTCTGGAGGACTGCAACAGCCGGCACGGGATCTTTCTGAACGGCAAGAAGGTGACCCGGAACGTGCTGGCCCCCAACGACCGTATTGATTTCGGCATTGAGGATTCCTACCATCTGATCTTCACTTACGAAAGCGGCGAGACCGACCGGCTGCTGGCCCAGCTCGACGCCGTGCCTTCCAGCCACGCCACCGGCAACCTGGCCAAGCTGCGGGCGGTGCTGGAAGTTGCCCGGGCGCTGGAGTCTTCGCTCTCTCTGGAAGACGTGCTGGGGGCGGTGGTGGATGCCGCGCTGGTCGTCACCGGCGCCGAGCGCGGCTTCCTGCTGCTGCACTCCACCGAAGGGTCGGAGCTGGAGATGCGGGTGGCGCGGGACCGCCATGGCCGGCCGCTCGACGAAAGCGATTTGCGCGTGCCGCGAGGCGTGATCCAGCGCGCCCTGCACCAGCGCCGCGACCTGCTCTCCATGTCCTTCGATCCCGCTCAGATCGACACCGAGAAAAGCATCGCCGATCTGGAGCTGCGCAGCGTGGTGTGCGTGCCGCTGGTGCGCATCCGCATCGGCCACACCCACGACACCAGCCAGCTCTCCACCCGGAACGACACCCTGGGCGTGCTCTACATGGACTCCCGGCTGAGCGCCGCCGATCTTTCCGCCGGCAATCGCGAGTTGCTGCAATCGCTCGCCATGGAAACCTCCACCGTACTCGAGAACGCGCGGCTGATGTCCGAGGAGCGCGAAAAGCGCCGCATGGAACAGGAGCTCTCCATCGCCCGTGAAATCCAGCGCTACCTGCTGCCCGCTAAACTGCCGGAGGAGGGCTGGTTCCGCGCCGCCGGCTCCAGCCAGGCCTGCTTCCAGGTGGGCGGCGACTATTATGACGTCATGGAGCTGGGCGACTCGCTTTGGGGCGCGGTGCTGGCCGACGTTTCCGGCAAGGGAGTCTCGGCGGCCCTGCTCACCTCGCTGCTGCAAGGAGCTTTCTTCGCTACTGCCGGCTCCCAGTCGCCGCTGAGTGAGATCATGGCGCGGGTGAATAAATACGTTTGCGAGCGCTCCCAGACCCGCAACTACGCGACGGTCTTTTACTGCATGGTGGACCGGCAGGGCGCTGTTCAATGGATCAACGCCGGCCACTGCCCGCCCCTGGTGGTGCGCGCCTCGGGCCAGGTCGATTTGCTGCCCGCTTCCGCGTGCCCAGTGGGACTGTTTCACGGCGTCCCCTTCGCGCAGCAGGAAGCGCGCCTGGGCCCCGGCGACAAGGTGGTCATCTATTCTGACGGCGTGACGGAAGCGGAAAACGCTGCCGGCAAGCAATTCGGCGACGAGCGCCTGCTGGATCTTGTGACCAGGAACACGTCGGCCGACGCCGTCGGCATCCACAAAATCATCATCGACGAGGTGGCCGCTTTCACCGCCGGCGCCCCCCAGAGCGACGACGTCACGCTGGTGGTGCTGGAATTTCGGGGCTGAGCCGGCCCCCGGCCCGACACCTTCCCGTAACTTTTTCCTCCGTCCGCCGAATCTAACAGTGAGGGAATGTTGGCCCAAGCCACCCCCGTGCCGTACTTGCAGGAGCAGGGGCTCGGAGATCTGATGGCGCGCTACCAGCGTGCCGAGGAAGCGGCGGCGGTGGAGCTGATCCGCCGGGTATCTCCCATGCTGTACCGTTTTATGGCCCGGCCGGAATACACCCAGGGCTATGTGGAGGACCTGCTCCAGGAGTGCTGGCTGCGGATCCACAAGGCGCGGCACACCTACCGCCCGGGCGAGCCGGCGCTGCCCTGGATCCTGGCCATCGCCCGGAACACTCGCGTGGACAGCTACCGGCAGCTGAGACGGATCCATTCGCACGAGAAGGTCCTGGAGGATTTTCACGAGCTCGTGGGGCCGGCCGGGCCGGCAGAGATTTCCCATCTGGATCTTTACCGGCAGATCGACGCCCTGCCGGAAAGCCAGCGAGAGGTGTTGTTCATGCTGAAGGTCTCGGGCATGAGCTTGCAGGAGGTGGCCCGGGCGACTTCCTCGACAGTCGGGGCGGTGAAGCAACGGGCGCACCGGGCCTATGGAAAATTGCGCGGCTGGCTGAGCGCCTCCCAGCGAGACTTAGCAACATGACGGCGTGTAAACAGATCGACTTCTTTCTGGATCAGCAGTCCGGCGGATCTTTGCCTTCCCTGCCGCCATGGGCGGCCGCGCACGTCGAGGGCTGCCCGCAGTGCAGGAGGCTGTTCGAGCTTCTGCAAAGCCGTCCCGCCCGGACGCCGGATTGGGAGCTTGCGCCGCTCCTGCAATCGCGAATCGAGCGGAGGGTGCTGGATACTCTGAAGCCGGTGGCGCCCTTGGCCCCGGCCGGCAAGTTGGCGCTCGGCTTTCTGGCGATTTTTGCCGCCCTGGCCGCCGCCGGCATCGCCTGGGGCGGGGCCGGCGGCCTGCGGCTCATGAGCTGGACCCAGTTTGCCGGAGTCGGGGCGCTGCTGGCGGCGGGCACCACCGCGCTAGCTGCCTCACTGAGCCGCCAGATGGTTCCGGCGGGCTACCACAAGGCGGGAGCGGCGCTGCTTGTGTTTGTCGTGGCAGCGGGATTGCTGATCGCCTGGATGTCGCTGTTTCCGTGGCGCACGGAGGGGACGTTCCTCTCCAGGGGGTTGCGCTGCGCCACCTTCGGGCTGCTGCTGGCGGCGCCCTCGGCGGCGTGCTTCGTAATGCTGGTGCGGCGCGGCACCCTCCTTTCCCCCGCCCTCACCGGGGCCGCCACTGGCCTGCTGGCGGGCCTAGTGGGCGCCGCGGTGCTCCACTTCGGCTGCATCAACCTCACCGCCCCCCACCTGGCCGTGTGGCACGCGGGCATCCCCATCACCAGCGCCCTGACGGGATTTCTGGTCGGAAAGCGCCTCAGTCATAGCGATCCGGGCCGAGGAGCGTCGGGGAAAGTCCTGGACTGATGAGCGTGCCCGCCGGCCGCCCCCGTAACTCCCCGCCGCTGTCCGCCGAATGTACCTGGTAGAGCGGCGCCAAGCGCTCTGGAAGAACTTCTACCCGAGGAGAGGAGAGAACAATGACCCGAAGAATGATTCCCCTGCTGGCTCTGGCCGTGGCCTTCGTCTGGACGGCACGGGCCGCCGATTGGGAAGGCGTCTTGATGGACAAGATGTGTTCCATGAAGGCGATGCAGGAGGGCGGCCAGAAAGCCGCCACTATGCACAAGCGCGACTGCGCGCTGATGCCGGACTGCGTGAAGAGCGGCTACGGCGTGGTGACGGCCGACAACAAGTTCCTGGCCCTCGACGCCGAAGGCAACAAGAAGGCCGAGCACGCCCTGCGGGCTTCCAAGAAAGCGGACGACATCCGCGTCAAGGTCACCGGCTCGGAATCCGGCGACACAATTCATGTCAAGACCCTGAAGATCCTCTGAAGGCCAGGCCGGGCAGGCCGCCAGGCCATCGTGCCGGCAGCGGCCTGCCCCGCATTTTCCCGCCTCCACTGTGAAGCTGACCGACCTCACCCCGCCCCAGCGCTGGCTGGTTACCGGCGCGCTGCTGGCCCTGTCCGCCGGTTACGGCGTGGCCCTTCTCAACCTGCACTTCACCTACAGCATGTATGACGGGCGGCCCGGGCTGACGGCCGAGGACCTGAAGCGCGCCTTCTACGGCCGCCGGACCGTCACCCGCCTGGCGGCCAAGATCGACGGCGGCAGCATGGAGCAGTTCCTGCCCAATCCGCTCGACAAGGCCAAGATCCTGAACTGGCTCCAGGACGGCGCCTCGCGCGAGACTTTCGACAAAGTTGTCTCCCCCATCCTGGCCGACAAGTGCTGGCGGTGCCACAATCCCGCCGGCTTCATGTACATGCGGCCTATGCAAACCTACGAAGAAGTCATGGAAGTGGCTGTGGTGGACCGGGGAGAGCCGCCGCCGGTCTGGGCCCGCGTCGCCCATACCCACTTGCAATCCATAGCCCTGATCTATTTCCTGGTGGGCCTGGTCTTTTCCGCCACGAGCCTGCGCGAGCGGATCAAACGATCATATATCTTAGAGGCCGGTTATGGAATATCGACCCTATAAGGAGTTCTTCCGGGCTCTGGGCAATCCCACCCGATTTCAGGTAGTGCAACTGCTGCGCGAGCGGCCGCAGCACGTGGGCGAGATCGTGGAGCGCCTGGGGTATGAGCAGAGCCGGGTCTCTCACAGTCTCGCCTGCTTGCTCCAGTGCGGGTTCGTCGAGTGGTACTGGGACGGAAAAAACAAGATCTACCAGTTGCATGCCGAAATCGTCCCCATCCTAGCCGCCATGGACCGACACCTCGCCCGCTATGCTGCGCAGCTTGACAGTTGCCCGGTGCTGGGTCAGGAAAGCGGCGACGCCTCCCCGGTTGTGCTGCTGGCAGCGGGCCGTCCGGGGCGCGGGGAGGGTTCCCATGTCCGCCGCCTCATATCCAGGTCTCGCATTCGGAGGAAAGTATGAAAGACAAGACATTCGTTGGCGCATCCGTAATTGCCGCAGTCGTGGCGAGCTTTTGCTGTATCCTTCCCATCGTTTTTGTGCTGACCGGGATTACCGTGGTCGGCGCCGCCGCGGCATTTGCCGCCTGGCGGCCTTATCTGCTCGCTGTCACGTTCGGTTTGCTGGGCCTGGGGTTCTATTTCACATATCGGCCAGCAAAGGAGCAGTGCGATCCGAACGCCGCTTGCGCCCGCCCGGCTGTGCATCGCTCCGGCCGCCTGATGCTATGGCTTGCTGCCCCATTTGTTATCGCTTTTGCTTCATTTCCCTACTACTCGAGCTCTGTTACCGCATTTCTGCTCTCGGGGCATTCTGCGGCGACGGCGTCTGCCGAGC